>JABMPI010000079.1 GCA_013203755.1 Bacteroidota bacterium | reverse complement strand
CTTTTCTTCCCACAAATGAAACCAGAGAAAAAAGCGGTTGAATTAACTGAGGATGAAAAAGCGGTTTTCAACTTGCTAAAAGCTAAATCGCCGATCGACTTAAATGAACTAAAAGCACAAGCCGGTTTAAGCAATAAAAAATGGGACAAAGCAATTAAAGGCTTAACCAAAAATAAAGTTGCTAAAGTTGAGAAAACGGATGGTGGTTTGTTTGTTGAAGTAGTTTAGTAATTAGTCCTGAGTAGTAAGTCATAAGTAAAAAATTGAGTTAATGAGCCTCCTATTTGTCACTTGACAAATGGAGGGCTTTTTTATTTTCTCTTTCTTTTCAATTGGAGGCAATTCATCCCTGTATGAGGTATTGGAACCTCAACTTAAATCAGTGATTATTTCAGCTTTTAATTGCTGAATCGATGTTTATTAATTATGTTTTAAATCCCGATAACTTAAATACATCATCACCGATACCAACATCATCAATATAATTCCACTAGTAATTGCTACAACCATAATACAAATCTTTAATTCGATACTAAAAATCAGTATCGACTTTATTCGAACTCAATTTACAATCAAAATCCTATGCATATTCCCTCATTTAAAGAAACTTATTAAACATTAGGTGTTTATATGTAAGAAAATACCAAATGATATCTACAGGATATTGAGCCTTTCTGGCAAAAGACGGAGGGCTTTTTTGTGGGAAAAAGTTGAGAACTGAGGTTCGAAGTGTCACTTATCCAGCATAAATATAACTAAGGTTAGTTCTGAATCGTCTTTAGTACGCTATTTTCAAAATATAAATATTTTATTTTTGGATTCCTTTCATAAACCCATTGTTCGTGTGTTCCCCAAACTCCAATTGTCTGATTTATGTCATCTGGTTTACCAATGCTACTTTTAGCTATTAAGGAAGTCTACCAAAATAATCAAAAAAAAAACCGTTCACCCCTGAACGGTTTTTTAAATCTATAATAGAGAAAAGGGTAGAATTCTATGGACGCTTTTTGAAGATGATCGATGATTTACAAACCCCTAAGTACAAAACCAATCAAAAAATACAGAAGTTATTCTACCCTTTATGCGTTAATGAATGTCCAATACTCAAAAGTTAAGCAACAATCAAACCGTTTTATACATACACCTTAATGTCAGGATGTTATGAAATACCCCCGAATAAACGCAGTCTAGTAATGGGACAAACTGTCCTGATTGTCCACACATCATTAATTTAACATCGTGTTTATTTATGAAATGTCCATGGTTTTTGAATTGTTAATCAGAACTTGCCTTAATTATAAAATCAGGGTAAGTTCTGTACGTTGCAATTGAAAATAAAAATATAAACGAATGAATTTAATCAGCAGAACTCGCCAAATAACACGCCCCTGAATTTTACTTTCATTTTAGATTCTATCTGTATTTACATTCGTTAAACTTTCCCGAGTATTATTTATAGTCACTCAACATTTTCAACCACTTTTGTAGTGGAAATCTTTAATCACATTGTGTAACAAAGACCATACTCACCTAAATCTATCAGGAAATCAAGGTGATAAAGTAGATAAATTCTTAAATTAAGAATAAAATCAACAAAAAAGTATCGAATATTTTCAATCAAGACTATCTTTGCACTTTATAATTATTAAAAATTTATCAATGAGTAAAGGCACAGTAAAATTCTTCAACGACGCAAAAGGATTTGGTTTCATTAGCGAAGAAGGATCAAACAAAGAACATTTTGTACACGCTTCTGGATTAATCGACGAGATTCAGGAAGGTGATTCAGTAGAGTTTGAATTAAAAGAAGGTAAAAAAGGATTGAACGCAGTAAATGTGAAAGTAGTTTAATACGCATCCTAAAAACTTATCTAAAAAAGCCTTGGAAAATATCCAGGGCTTTTTTTATTTCAATTTCTTAAACAAGCGCCATCCATCCTCCATATTTTATCAGCCCAATTATCTCCCATATTAAATATGAAACCACTCTTATAATTTAATCGTTTTTTTCTCTAAATTGCGAGAGCCAACTTTAACCTTATAAGAGTCTCTCTATTTATGAAATTCAAGAACAACATATTCAAGAACATATTCCTTTTTCTAATTCTAATTTCGTGTAATAATCCATCGAATGCACAGGGCAAAGACTGTCCGCAATGGGGCGAAAGACACACTCGGAATATGGTTTCGGATGAAACCAATCTGCCTTCAACTTTTAATCCCGAAACGGGAGAAAATATTAAATGGTCGGTATCTATAGGAAGCCATGGATATGCCACGCCGGTAATTTCAAACGGAAAAGTTTTAATTGGTGCAAATAATGCAGATGAACGAAATCCGCTACACGAAGGAGATCGCGGAACTTTACTTTGCCTGGATGAAAAAGACGGAAGTTTGCTCTGGCAACTAATTGTTCCACGAATTGAAGGAGACCGTCACAACGACTGGCCAATGATTGGAATCTGCTCTCCTCCAACAGTTGAGGATGATCGCGTTTATATTCTTACCAACCGTTCAGAAATTTTGTGTTTAGATTTAAACGGACAAGCCGATGGAAACGATGGAGAGTTTCAGGGAGAAGGTTGGTTTATGGCTCGTTCAGGAGAATTTGCGTCAGAAGTAACTTCAAAAGATGCTGATATTCTTTGGTGTTACGACATGAAACTGCAATTGGGAATGAGTCCGCACGATTCGCCTCACGCTTCCATTTTATTGGATGGCGATTATATTTATATCAATACTTGTAATGGAGTTGATTATCGTCATGTGGAAACCACTGCTTTAGATGCACCAAGTTTAATTGCTTTGGATAAAAATACGGGGCGTCTGGTTGCAAAAGACAATGAAAATTTTGGCGAACGGATATTTCACTCCTCGTGGTCGTCGCCGGCAATGGGAGAAGTAAATGGTAAGAAGCAAGTTTTTTTCGCGGGCCCAGACGGAATTTTATATGGTTTTGACGCACTTTCACAATCGGTATCCAAAGATAAAATTCATACTTTCAATAAAGTATGGCAATTCGACTGCGACCCTACTGCGCCTAAAAAAAACATTCACGACTATTTACATAACCGGGAAGTGAGTCCAAGTAATTTTATGGGAATGCCGGTGTTTTACAAAAACCGTATTTACGTTACGGTTGGTGGTGATATTTGGTGGGGCAAAAAGGAGTCGTGGTTAAAATGTATAGATGCCACAAAAACGGGAGATATAACAGAAACCGGAGAAATTTGGACGCAAACACTTGAACTTTTTTCTGCGGCAACACCAGCAATATCAAACGGACTGGTTTATGTAACCGACTGTGGGAAAAACCTACATTGTATTGATGTTGAAAACGGCAATTCATACTGGAAACATAAACTCAGACAAGATTCGTGGAGTTCTGCGTTGGTTGCCGACAACAAAATTTATGTAGGTTCGCGCGGTAGCGATTTCTGGATATTAGATGAAGGCAAAAAACTAAAAGTATTGGATTCGAAAAAACTAGATAGTCCAATTCATTCAACTCCGGTTGCTGCAAACGGAGTACTTTATATTTCGACAATGAATAAACTTTATGCACTGAAGAAAAATTAGAAACGGAATATTTCAGCCAAATTAACAGAGCGAATTTGAATAACTAATTTTTATTGCTCCATACTATTTTATCCCCTTGCTTGCACTCACAGTCAAAACAACTCAATATACTCATTTACAACAAAATAAACATATTAACCTAATTGGTTTTCGAATAAAATGAAATTTAATTCAATTTTGAAGGTTACCTTTTAACCGTTTTAGGAATGTATTAGTAGAAGGACGCAATAATACAATTTTTTTACATAGTTAATTAATAGTGTACAGAGTTAGAGGTATGCTTTTGAAGTTGATTGATGATGGACAGTTTGTTCTCATTACACCTATTTTTTTGTTGGACGCTTTAAAATATGGTAAATCATGATTTATAAAACCGTCCAATGGTTTTGGACGGTTTTTATTTCTATCTCATTCTAAAATTTGTTAATCAAATGTACAATAGTAAGTCTCATTAATTAAGCAATCATTTCCCATTCAATTTTATACTATCAAACCTTTCGTTTTTTATGGAAGGTTTGGTTCTATTTATATTAATACCGTTTTTACAAGTGCAAATCAGTTCCCGTAAATTATTCCGTTTGCACTTTCCCTCCTTGTAATTATCTTTACAAGAGATTTAATTTTAAGTTGACACAAAAAACCATCTGCAATAACGGTAAAACAATTTAATATTTAATATGTTACTATTAACAATAGTAACTTTCAACTAAATATCTTAAACCTATGAATACTCCACTTTTTGCGCTCATCTTTTTATTTATTTTTACTCCTGCTATTATTATTTTTCTCGAAGGAAAATACAAAATCATAAAAAAAATAGGTGCAGTATTAATGTGTTATGCTATTGGCCTGGTAGTTGGCAACATGGGTATTCTACCAAGCGGCTCGGAGAAATATCAAGGATTATTAACCGAAATTACTATTCCACTTTCGTTGCCTTTAATTTTATTTTCCATGGATGTAAAAAAGTGGTTCAAAAGTGCTGGTTCTGCATTCAGTTCATTACTCATCAGCCTGTTTTCAGTTTTGGTAATGATTTTTGTTGGGTTCTGGATTTTTAAAGGAAGTATCGATGAAATTTGGAAAGTATCGGGAATGTTAGTTGGTATTTACACTGGAGGAACACCAAATATGGCAGCAATTAAAACTGCACTTGGTGTGTCGCAGGAATTATATATACTAACACACACCTACGAACTTACGCTTGGTGCTATTTACCTTGTTTTTGTACTTTCTGTCGGACAAAGAGTATTACTGTGGATTTTGCCCGCCTATAAATCTCCCAATTCAGGAGCAATTGAAGTAGGCACATTAAATTTGGAAGACGAATTTGAATCGTACGATGGCATATTTAAAAAGGAAACATTTTTACCACTGCTTGGAGCACTTGGCTTATCGGCGGCTATTTTAGGGGTAAGTTTTGCCATTAGTTTGTTGTTCCCCGAAGAATTTAAAACGGCCGCAATTATTCTATTTATTACCAGTTTTGGTATTGCAGCGTCTTTTATTCCGAAAATAAAAAACATCAAAAAAACATTTCAATTGGGAATGTATCTCATCCTAATTTTTTGTTTAACAGTGGCTTCAATGGCAGATGTTAGCAAATTGGCAGATGTATCGTTTTCGCTTTTTTATTATGTTGGATTGGCTATGTTCGGCTCACATATTCTGCATGTTTTTATTGCTCGTATTTTTAAAATAGATGCCGACACAGTTTTAATTTCGGGCGCTGCATTAATTTGTTCTCCACCATTTGTCCCGGTAGTTGCAGGTGCCTTAAAAAATCGCGAAATTATACTAACGGGATTAGTAGATGGGATTGCCGGTTATGCACTTGGAAACTATTTGGGAATAGCAGTTGCTTATATTTTGAAATAACCTGAAAATCGGTTAAATAAAAAAAGGTAAACTGAAAAAAAATACGTAGAAATAATCCATCTACAACTACAAATCTGCATAGTTTTTTATGGTTAGCTTTAAAATAACTTTTGAATCGTTCATAATTTTTGTACGCCACATTTCTGACGATGGATTGAACATTTGCATATAATTATTTTTTATTTTAATGCTGTCTTCTACACTTTTATAACCAAATTGTGTACCCTGATTTTCCAAAACTGAAATATGCAACGATTTTACTAAACCAACCGTTGATTGGGAATTCAATGTACCATACTCCAACATCATTGGCAGATAAAATTTATCTGACAACAGTTTCCCAATATAATCTGTAAATGAGCCATTAATAACATAGAAATCATCCGAATCGCCCCAATTAATTTCATGTCCTTCAAAAATATTTTCAAGTGTCGATTTCACTTTCTTATCTTCAATTGGGTTTGGGAATAAATGAGCGGTGCCACGTTCACCATATCCAGTATGCAAATCAATATTAAACACAGTTTCATAGTCTGCCGAAATCGATTTAAAAACTTCGCTTAATATTGCCAGTTGAGGCTCAAAGTTAAACCCTCCAAAATAAATTCCCTTTTTATGTTCGTATTGACCTTGCAAAATTGCCTGTCGTAAAACAGCTTTCGATTTCTGTAACATCTTATTGATGACCACCAACATAAAAAATTTATTTTTAAAACTCTCAGTATTGGCTTTCCCTGGGGGATTAAGCATCCCTAGCAAATCGTTATAACCACTGTTTTCAACAGAAAAAATTGAATTCTCAATGTCGCAGTTTCGATTGAAATCAACATTATTCTCAGTCAAACGGCGGGCATATTTAAATCCAAAAGGATTAACTGCATGCACAAATAAAATTCCCACATTATCCAACATTTCAACGTCTAATACCTCATTCATAAACATTTGTTGAACCGCACTGCCCACATAACCTTCAACCCCGTGTGTACCGGAAGTTAGGATTAACAATTTTCTTGCATCCTTTTTAGCGGGTACATAACAAAAGTCGATAGTTAAATCGTTGTTTGTTTTACTTGGCACATTTCGAGAAAACAATTGTACACTGTCAATTTTTGCACGTAATTTATTTGCTTGAAACCGAAATGCACCACGGCTCTCCTCATACGAATCCTGAAAATATTGAAGTTTTGTTTGATCAATTTCCACTTCCGTATCTTCCGGAGAATAATAATTGAGACTCACATAAGTATATCCCAAAATCCCAACAATCAAAACGACAATCACTATTGTGATAATTTTCAGAAATTTCTTCATTGCAATTTAATTAACATAAATTATTAAGATGAGAGTTAAGATTTTGTTAGGTTGATTGCAAGCCTATTTTATCACAAACTTCACAGCTTTATCTTCAATCATCTGCTGCAACTCGCTTAGCAAAGCTTTTTCGTGGCGATCTATAACACCATCTTCGGTAGCAATATAAATTATTTTATCGTACTCTTCGCGTGTAATCTTCTCATCTTCAATTGCTTTTTCAATCATTGCTCTTAGCCGAATCGAACTCTCACTGATATTATTCTCCATTTTGTTTATTTATTTTGAATTATTAAAGATAAAATATTGAACTTATAAAACCGATCCTGAATAAGCCAGAAATGAGATTGAAGAGATTGATGGAAGATTCAGAGATCAATCCTTTCAATCTTTTTCATTAGAAATAAGATACTAGGCCAAACTATTAATAAACAGATAAACCAATGCGGCCAAACCAGCTCCTATTATTGGCCCAATTACCGGAATCCAAGCATATCCCCAATCGTTATCATCTTTATTTTTAAAACGAAGCAGAGTGTGCACAATCCGTGGAGCAAAATCGCGAGCCGGATTAATTGCGTAACCGGTAGTTCCGCCCAAACTCAAACCAATGGCAAAAACCACCAATGCAACCGGAAGCGCTCCCAAAGAACCCATTCCAACTTTTGCACTACCCAAACTTTCATATTCCAGTTGTGGCAAAGCAATCATCAGAACTGCCAGCACCAAAACAAAAGTTCCAATCAGTTCTGAAAAGAAATTATTTTTAAAATCGCGAATTGCCGGTGCCGTACAAAAACATGCTTTTTTAGTTCCAGCTGTTGTTGTAATTTTAAAATGATTCTGAAAAAAGAGGTAAACACAGGTGGCACCGAACATTGCACCCAACATTTGAGCAATTATAAAAGGTGCTACTTTTGCCCATTCAAACAAACCACTAAACGCCAAACCAAATGTAACTGCCGGATTCAAATGCGCTCCGCTTAAATCGGCTGTGGCTAAAACAGCAACAAAAACCGCCATTCCCCAGCCAAAAGTTATAACAATCCAACCGGCACCGTTACTGTGTGTTTTATCTAAATTAACATTTGCAACAACACCGTTACCAAGTAAAATAAGAATAAATGTTCCAATAAATTCCCCAAATAATTCTAACATAAGTTTCACTTTTATTTATCAAAATAGTAGTTTTTTGCAATCTCTTCAAATGCTTTTAACTGCTTCGTTTTCCACTCCTTGTTTTCACCCAATTCAACCGCCATTATCTCTGCCACATCAGGCGCAATTCTAAGACTTTCTCTGGCATCCAGAAAAAGTACCCGTGTTCGGCGTGCTAACACATCTTCAACAGTTCGCGCCATCTCTTTTCGAACTGCCCATGCAACTTGTGCTTTGTAAATATGCAGTTTTTCACTTAAAAAACCTGACAATAGCTTCTCTTCTTCCCCAATAGCCATAATTTTTTCTTTGTCTAATCCATAGGGCGCCATTGGATCAGTGTAAGGATCTATATCCATTCTGAAACCATGAATTGGAAGGTGTTGTGTTACACAATTCCTTTCGGGCAAACCACCCAACATTATCGCCTTTTCGATGGTATCTTCTGCCATTCTTCGATAGGTCGTCCACTTTCCTCCAACAATTGTAATTAGTCCCGAAACCGAAATCAATATTTTATGCCCGCGAGAAATTTCTTTGGTAGCTTTTTGCTCGTCTTCAGGTTTTGCAAGAGGACGTAATCCAGCAAAAACACTCAACACATCTTTTCTTGTAGGTTGTTTTACCAAATACTGACCGGCGGTTTCCAAAACAAAATCTATTTCCGAATCCAAAGCAACAGGTTCCAGTGCATGTTTGTCGATTAGAGTATCGGTAGTTCCCACAACTACATGGTTGTGCCACGGAACCGCAAACATTACACGGCCGTCTGAAGTATGCGGAACCATAATTGCATGTTCGCTTGGCAAAAATGACTTGTCTAAAACAATATGAATTCCCTGACTCGGTGTTATCAAATCTTTTTTCCCGGGTTCATCCAACTGAATTATCTCGTCGGCAAAAACTCCGGTTGCATTAATTACTACTTTCGATTTTATGGAATACTTCTCGCCAGACTCCTGATCAACAGCATTTACGCCACAGATCAATTCCCCCTCTTTTATTAAGCCGGTTACCTTGCAGTAATTCATAACCGTTCCTCCGTAATCTACCGCAGTTTGAGCCAAACTTATTGCCATTCTGGAATCGTCGAATTGCCCATCCTGATAAATAACTCCCCCTGTCAAACCTTCCTGTTCAACGGTTGGAAGTGCTTCAATTGCCTCTTCGCGCGAAAGATGCATGGATGGCCCCAATCCTAATTTACCGGCCATTAAATCGTAAACTTTTAATCCAACGGTATAAAACGGACCACCCCAGAAATCATAAGTTGGAATAATAAACGATTGATTGGTTACCAAATGAGGGGCATTTTTAAACATCAAACCCCGCTCTTTTAACGCTTCAAAAACCAGCGAAACATCGCCTTGCTGAAGATAACGAACGCCACCATGAACCAATTTGGTACTGCGACTTGATGTTCCTTTCGAGAAATCTACCTGTTCAAGTAAAAGCGTTTTATATCCACGGGAGGAGGCATCAACAGCACAGCCCAATCCGGTTGCACCGCCACCAATAATTACAATGTCCCACTCATTTTCTTTTTCACTTATCTTTTTTTGAACTAAATTTCGGTTCATTTTTTTATGTATTTGAGTATTTATTTCTGATTCTTAAAACAGTAAGATAATTCCCTTTTTCCCAGTATCAACAAAAATACATCAATGAGAATCGTACCAATTTTTGCTGCGTTCAACAGCCCTTTTCCAATCAGTTATCGCTTTCTCGATTACTGAATTATTAGAAACAGGCTCAAACTCTTTATCTATTTGCCATTGATTTTTCACTTCGTCGATACTACCCCAAAATCCAACCGCCAAACCCGCCAAATAAGCCGCTCCCAGAGCTGTAGTTTCGGTAACCATTGGGCGAACTACTTTTGTATTTATTGCATCTGCCTGAATTTGCATGAGTAAATTATTTACAGCTGCACCCCCATCCACACGCAATTCATTTAATTCAATTTCAGAATCGAGTACCATGGTTTCTATTACTTCCATGGATCGAAAAGCAATGGCTTCCAAAGCTGCGCGTGCAATATGAGCTTTATTTGTACCACGACTCAATCCGATAATTGCTCCGGTTGCGTATTGATCCCAATGTGGGGCACCCAGCCCAACAAATCCTTGCACAAACGAAACTCCACCATTGTTTTCAACTTGCAAGGCCAACGATTCAATTTCAGAAGATGACTGAATAATTCCCAACTGATCGCGCAACCACTGAACAACCGCACCGCCAATAAAAATACTACCTTCAAGTGCGTAAGTAACTTTATCACCAATTTGCCATGCAATTGTTGTAAGTAACTTATTCTTTGAAACGATTGGTTTTTCACCCGTATTCATAACCACAAAACAACCCGTTCCATACGTATTTTTCACCATTCCTTCTTCAATACACATCTGCCCAAACAGGGCTGCCTGCTGGTCGCCGGCAATTCCCGAAATTGGAATTTCTGCTCCCAAATATTCTTCCGAAGTCGAACCATATTCTTCGCTACTGGCTTTTACTTCCGGCAAAATTTCAACAGGAACATCTAATATTTCCAACAATTCCTCATCCCATTGTAAAGTATGAATGTTATAAATTAGAGTTCGACTGGCATTACTAACATCTGTTATATGCAGATTCCCGTTTGTAAATTTCCAAATAAGCCAGGTGTCAACAGTACCAAAAGCAAGTTTCCCGGTTTGTGCCAATTCTCTTGCACCTTCAACATGTTCTAAAATCCAATTAATTTTTGTACCCGAAAAATAAGCATCTAAAACAAGACCTGTTTTTTCCGATATCGTTTTTTCAAACCCCAATACTTTTAATCCATCGCAAAATTCAGCGGTTCGTCTGTCTTGCCACACTATAGCATTATAAATTGGCTGCCCGGTTTCTTTGTTCCAAACAACCGTTGTTTCCCGTTGGTTGGTAATTCCTATTCCTGCAATTTGTTCAGGAAGAATTCCTTGCTTTTTTATTACCTCTCTAGCAACCTCCAACTGCGTTTCCCAAATTACTGTTGCATCGTGTTCAACCCAACCAGGCTTTGGATAAATTTGCTCAAATTCCTTTTGTGCTGAACAAACAATTTCGCCTGAATGATTAAAGAGAATTGCACGATTGCTAGTGGTTCCTGCATCGAGAGAAAGAATATATTTTTGCATAAATTTAGTTTTAGACATTAGCTATGTATTAACCTGATTTCGATTTAAAATATTTTACACAGAAAGTCAGAATTGTGCAAGATTTGTGGTGAAAATCCAGAAAGAATAACGAGTTATTTTGAGGAATTTTTGGTGCAAAGATTGTGCAATTCTGACTTTCCCTACGGATTTCGCCTCTTTTTGCATAAAT
>JABMPI010000790.1 GCA_013203755.1 Bacteroidota bacterium | reverse complement strand
TAAAAATTATTTCTACCATTATGGGGGGGTTTGTAATTGTAATGGGAGCTGGTTTTCTAATCACCGCAACACTTGTTCAACCTTCAATTTCAGAAATTGTTAAAGGAGCTTTTATACCAAGCCTTCCTTCGGGTTCGCAAGCAGGGTTTTTGGTTTTAGGACTGGTTGGCACTACCATTGTTCCTTACAATCTTTTTTTGGGTTCGGGCATTTCCAGTAAAAACCAAACCATTAGCGAAATGCGATTTGGACTTGCCATTGCAATTATTTTAGGCGGGCTGTTTTCCATGGCCGTTTTGGTTGTTGGAACTTCGGTAATCGGGCAATTTTCGTTTGAAAGTTTAGCTGAAGTATTGTTTCAAAAAATTGGTTCTTCTGGAAAATATCTATTGGGATTCGGATTGTTGGCTGCCGGTTTTACTTCGGCGGTAACCGCTCCACTGGCAGCAGCAATTACGTTAAAAAGTCTGTTCGGAAATAAAAATCCTGAAAAATGGTCCCCAACATCTATTCATTTCAAATTAGGGTGGATTATCGTTTTAGTAGCGGGTGTTGGTTTTGCAATTGGGAACGTAAAACCCATTCCTGCAATTATTTTGGCACAAGCATTGAATGGGTTTTTGCTTCCATTTGTAAGCATTTTTCTTTTTGTTGCAATAAATAACAAGAATATTAAAAGCACACAAGCAAACCCACTTTTTCTGAATATCATTATGATATTCATTATTTTTATCACTCTTATTTTAGGATTAAATAATGCGGCAAAAGCATTTTTCACAACTTTTATTTCCGGTACTTCATCCGAAAATACTTTAATATATATCGCTTTTATTTCTCTTATTGTTTCAATTTTTGTGTGGGTGAAAGCAAAACAAAAACAGTAAAACTGATTTTTAAAAATGATTAAAAAGAAACATTTCCAACTTTTTGTAGACACAGGCGGGACTTTTACCGACTGCATAGGAATTGATGAAACCGGCAAACAACACCGCAAAAAAGTTCTAAGCAGCAGCAGTCTTCGCGGAACAATCAAAAAAGTTCTATCTGAAAATGAAATTGAAGTTTCCGATTCGTGGAACTTAAAACGCGACATATTAAAAGGTTTTTCTTTTCGATTACTAAACTCAGAATATTCAGATCTCACAATTGCGAATTTTAATTTTGAAACAAAACGTATTCAATTCAATAAATCTTTTTCAGAAATTAAAAATTGGAAAGGGCAGAATTTTGAAATTACTTCTAACGAGGAAGCACCGGTTTTAGGAGCACGACTAATTACTGAAACCGGATTAAATGATGAGTTCCCTTATTTATCTCTAAAACTAGGTTCAACAAAAGGGACAAATGCATTGCTGGAAAACAAAGGTGCCAAAACACTTTTTATTGTTACCAAAGGATTCGCCGATTTGCTGAAAATTGGAAATCAGGCACGCCCCGATATTTTTGCTTTGAATGTAATTAAACCAAAACAAATCACTCATAAAATAATTGAAATTGATGAACGAATAGATGCCAAAGGAAATATTCTTAAAGAATTTTCTGCCGAATACTTTAAACGACAAATTGAGCAACTCGATAAAAATGAAATAGAATCGGTTGCTATTACTTTAATGAATTCGTACATCAATCCCGTTCACGAAAAACAAATTGCAGCGATTTTAATTGAAAAAGGATTTCAGTATGTATCCACTTCCACTGAGCTTTCGCCGCTGATTAAAATATTAAACCGAGCAGAAACAACTGTTGTTAATTCTTATCTCTCTCCAATTATTAATAATTACGTTAATCGAATTTCTGAGCGAATTGGGAAACAATCTTTCCAGATTATGACCAGTGCCGGAGGATTGGTTTCTGCCAATAAATTTTACCCAAAAGACAGTTTGTTGAGTGGCCCGGCGGGAGGTGTGGTTGGCGCAAAAAAAATTGGGGAACAAAGTGGCTACTCAAAACTAATCACTTTCGACATGGGAGGCACCAGCACCGATGTTTCGCGCATTGATGGCGAGTTCGATTACCGTTTCGAGTTGGAAGTTGGCAACGCGCGAATTAACAGTCCGGCAATTGCCATTGAAACGGTTGCAGCGGGTGGCGGTTCAATTTGTGGATTCGATGGATACAAACTTTTTGTTGGCCCCGAAAGTGCAGGAGCATTTCCCGGTCCGGCTTGTTACGGTGCCGGCGGTCCGCTAACAATTACCGACGTTAATCTTTTGTTGAATCGGCTTGATGCCAGTCAGTTTGGTATCCCGGTTTTTAAAACTAATGCTGAAAATAAACTGGGTGAATTGATTCGAAATATTGAAAATAAAACGGGAGAAAAACATTCCACCGAAAAAATATTAAACGGATTTATTGATATCGCCAATGAAATTATGGCGGGAGCCATTCGTAAAATTTCCATTTCGAAAGGATACAATCCCAAAGAATTTGTCCTGGTGGCTTTTGGTGGTGCGGGCGGATTACATGCTTGCGACATTGCCGAAATACTTGGCATTGGAACCATTATTTTACCCAAAGATGCGGGACTGTTAAGCGCTTACGGAATTGGAAATGCCGCAGTTGAACGGTTTGCAGAAAAACAGATTCTGCAAAACTTCGAAGAAATTCAAAGT
>JABMPI010000789.1 GCA_013203755.1 Bacteroidota bacterium | reverse complement strand
GAAATTGGCGATATGAGTCTGTCGGCACAGGCAAAAGTTTTACGCGCGCTTCAAGAAAGTATTATAAGTCGAGTAGGAGGCGACAAACATATTAAAGTTGATGTTCGGGTGGTTGCCGCAACAAACAAAAATCTATCTGCAGAAATTTCTGAAAATAATTTTCGCGAAGATTTGTACCACCGATTAAGTGTTATTTTAATTCATGTTCCACTTTTAAACGAGCGTTTAGATGATATTCCGTTGTTGGCAAATCATTTTATCAAACAAATTTGTGGCGAGTACGGAATGCCGGAAAAAACGATAAGTAAAAAGGCGGTTTTTGAGTTGCAAAAAATAACCTGGACCGGTAATATTCGCGAGTTCAGGAATGTAATTGAAAGGCTGATAATTCTCTGTGATAAAAACATTACAGATGCCGATGTTTTGAAATTTGCCGCTCCTCTCAAATAATTTTTTTCAGATGTAAAAACATCTTTCCACTTTTTGTGTTAAGTATATTGTAAATATTTATTGATGGGATATTTACAGATTTGTGTGTTAAAAATTAAGCCTCTGTGTGCGGAAGTAAATTTGTCATGGTGTATTATTTATCTTTCCCTCGGGAAAAATATATCTTCCGTTTGCAGGGGCTTTGACTTTGGAAAATTTTAAAGAATCGTATTTCTTAGTATTTCACCTTTAAAAGGTAAAATGCGAGGTTCATTAAAATGAAAAGGAAAACAATCAAGGCAATTCCATAAACATTAAAAGCAATTAGAAGTACTATCGAAAGAGCTAGAAACAGATAACGATACCAATTCTCCCTGACACCAAAAGACTTAGGTTTTAATGAAAACATTGGCATGGTTATTACCATCATCCCAGACATAAACACACCCATTATCACTAAGTTTTCGGTGGAATACAAAAGTTGCAAAAGCTCCTGGTATCTTGGCAATTCAAGCATTAAACCCAACGATGCCCAGAATAATCCATTTGCAGGAATTGGAAGACCTCTAAAAAAGGGTTCGTCAACTGGATTTGCATTAAACCGTGCCAACCGGATTGCTCCAAACACCGGGATTAAAAAGGCTGAAAACAGAATCATCCATTCGTACCAATTCGCCCCAATTTCGTAAATGGGTTGGTTTTTGCCGAATAATGAGAATTCGAGTAAAGTAAAAAGAATAGCTCCCGGAGCGACTCCAAAAGAGACAATATCTGCCAGTGAATCTAACTGTTCTCCAATAGTGGAATATGCTTTTAAGAGTCTGGCTGCAAATCCATCAAGAAAATCTAAAATAGAAGCCCCGCATATAAAAATCCCTGCCCAAATTAAATGACCATCAATGGCAAAAAATACGGCCAATGTTCCCATTACAATGTTGAGGCAGGTTATAAAGTTTGGTATTTGAGCAATAATTTTCTTCAAAGCTGGAATTATAAAGTTGCTATTATCGTTTGTCCGCCAATTGGTTTATCATCTAATTTAACCGTTAGTTTTGCACTGAGAGGAAGGAATAAATCTACTCTCGAACCAAAACGAATAAATCCATATTCATCGCCTTGAGCAATTTTGTCGCCAGGTACTTTGTATGTACAAATACGGCGTGCAACTGTTCCGGCAATTTGGCGTGCTAAAACTTCTGTTCCGTTTTTATCTTTAAAAACAACTGAACAGCGTTCGTTTAATTCTGACGATTTTTCAACAAAAGCAAGGTAAAATGCACCTTTGAAATGTCTTAAATAGGAAATTTCTCCACCAAGTGGCGCACGGTTTTGATGCACATTTAATGGCGACATAAAAATAGAAACTTGAATTCGTTGGTCTTTAAAATATTCCTTTTCAAAAACTTCATTTATTACCACAACTTTTCCGTCGCAAGGAGACAGAACATGAGTTTCGTTGCGATCGATTTGGCGCTCTGGTATCCGAAAAAAATAAACGACTAAACCAGCTAAAACGACTGATGCAGTCATTAGAAAATAGAAAATTAAAAACTGCTTTAAAAATATATAAATGATAGCATCTAAAACTGCTAAAAAGAAAAATGCGATAGGAATTATTCTTTTTCCTTCATTATGAATAGTCATACAATTAAAATTTATCGATTAAATTAAGCCAAACATAAATAACGGGTATCGCAAATAATAGACTGTCGAAACGGTCGAGCAACCCGCCGTGGCCCGGTAGAATGTTTCCCGAATCTTTAATTCCAATTTCACGTTTTAATTT
>JABMPI010000788.1 GCA_013203755.1 Bacteroidota bacterium | reverse complement strand
GAATAGTCCTCCAATTTTCTGTTTTGATTGAAAATCCTCTCCTATTTACCAGCCATATACACGGGAGGAAAACCATCAATCACCCCGTAATATTGCCCACATTTATTTGGGGGAGGATTATTTGCAAATTAGATACCAAAAAACACCCCTACTAAGTCTTCTCACCCTCGTTATTCAGGGATTAAAATATACTTTTTCCGAAAAAGCATTTCATATAGCTCTACTTTGATAATTATTTCTTGAAATTCTCCTGTTTTCCGCACTTTTTCTCAGGCCAAAACATATCTTCCAATAGATTAATACTTTAGTTGCAAAATATTTGGAAGTTTGGGTGCCTCGGTTTAATTTTAAGAATGTTTATCCGGAAAAAGGTTAATAGGAGTGGCTCAACCACAATACAGATTATCCATAAGTTTCAGCGGAGAAATAGAATTATAAAAACTATTGGCACCTCCATCGACGCTAAGGAGATTGATAAATTCTATCGAATAGCACAATCTACACTATCTAAGATATTCAATCAACTTACTTTGTTTGACGCATCTTCTGACAATAAAACTAGTGTTATAGAGGGACTTTCAAATGATGACATTAAAGTTGTTGGGCCTGAGTTGGTTTTTGGAAAAATATTCAGTCACATCGGTTTCAATAGTATTCCTGATGAGTTATTCAAAGATCTTACAATATCACGAATTACCCACCCAGGCAGTAAACTTAAGTTAGCAGAATATTTACAAGAAAATGGTAAGAAGGACATATCTGTTGATAATATATATCGCTTTCTAGACAAGTTAAGCACAAAGTATAAATATCAAGTAGAAGATATCTCATTTGCTTACACTAAGAAAATACTTGGAGGAACTATTAGTGTAGTTTTTTATGATATGACAACCATTTATTTTGAAAGTTCTCAGCCTGACGAGCTTCGCATGACTGGTTTTTCAAAGGATGGAAAGCATCAAAATCCCCAAATATTTTTAGGCTTACTAGTCGGCGTTAATGGATATCCCATAGGGTATGAAATCTTTGAGGGTAATACTTTTGAAGGGCACACATTGATACCTGTTTTAGATCGTTTTCAAAAGCGATTTGATTTAGATAAACCCATCGTTGTTGCAGATGCTGGATTGCTTTCAAAAGACAACTTGCATAATCTTAAAAAGGATGGTTATTCATTTATTATTGGAGCCAGAATAAAAAATGAATCTCGAAATATTATTGAGAAAATTAAACAAATTATATTTTCAGAAGGAAGCGTTGAGAAAATTGAAAAAGAAGATAATACAGTTCTTTTTGTAAGCTACTCCGATAAACGCGCAAAAAAAGATGCCTCAAATAGGGAAAGAGGGTTAAAACGCCTTGAAAAAAACCTGAATGCTGGTCGGTTAACTAAAAGTAACATTAACAATAGGGGCTATAACAAGTACCTTAAAATGAGTGGTAATATCGACATAGAAATCAATTATGAAAAATACCAGGCTGATTCAAATTGGGATGGCTTAAAAGGTTATATTACCAATACAAACTTATCTGGTTCTGAGGTTATTTCAAATTATAATAACCTTTGGAAAATAGAAAAAGCTTTCAGAATATCCAAAACAGACTTAAAAATAAGGCCTGTATATCATAGATTAAGAAGGAGAATAGAAGCTCATATATGCGTTTCTTTTGTATCTTATTTGTTGTATAAAGAATTTGAAAACGCCTTAAAAAAGTATGACTTAAGAGTATCTGTTTCAAAGGCAATTGAGGCAACAAATAAAATGTATGAAATTACAATTCAAGATGAAAATGGATTACCTCGACATGTAAAATTAAAAAATAATAAAATCCAACAGGAAATATTAGATGTAATTAGTAATGAATACTAAATTGGGTGCCTCATTGCGGAAAACAGGAGATTCTTTTGCCACATTTGGAAATTAGTGATAATCTGATGAAATCTAAAAATTTTTCTCTGTATTCAGGTCTTGTTTTGGTAATGTTCCTTTGGGGAATGGCTTTTGTATTTTTTAAGATTGCATTGGAATCCTTCAGACCCATAAGCATCATTATGATGCGTCTTGTTGTATCTGTGCCTTTCATTTTTATAGCAGCAAAACTTTTAAAAAAGCTTCAAAAAGTAAAAAAGGAACATTACAAATATCTTTTATTAATGGCTTTTTTCGAACCATTTTTATATTTTCTTGGAGAAAGTTTTGGATTGGTTTATGTTTCGTCAACCCTGGCCTCAGTAATGGTGGCAACCATTCCACTAATTGTTCCTATTGCTGCTTATTTTATTTTTTCAGAGCGCTTAAGTCATTTAAATATTTTTGGATTATTCATTTCAACCTTTGGTGTAGTAGCGGTTGTTTTGTCGGTGGAGGCAGAGTGGGGGGCTACTTTGAAAGGAATCGTACTTATGTTTCTGGCCGTTTTATCTGCGACAGGATATACCTTACTCTCTAAAAAACTTTCCGGGTTTTATAATGGCTTTACTATAACTATTTGGCAAAACATATTTGGCGTTTCTATGTTTCTTCCGATTTTCCTGATTTGGGACTTTAAAGTCCTGATGAATACCGTTCCCCAAACAAATTCCATCTATGCTGTTCTTTATCTGGCTATCTTTGGCTCTTCCGTTACTTTCATCATATTTACTAGAGCAGTGCGAGAGCTTGGAGCGGCAAAAGCCAATATATTTGCTAATCTGATACCTGTATTTACTGCGGTAGCGTCCTTCTTTTTGCTCAAGGAAGAGATGCCGCTATTAAAGGTATTGGGTATCCTTATTGTTCTCGTCGGACTAATTTTATCACAGCTAAAATCCTTAAAACGGAAAAACAAAGGAGTTACCATTCCTGAAAATATCCCCATTTAAATAATGATTGATCTTGACAAACTTAAGCTGGATTCTTCTGAGAAGTACAAAGAGAACAAAGCGCTTATTCAGAAATTAAAAAAGAAAAGACCGAAAAATCTGGATAAAATTGCAAGAGATCTTCATGATGAAGCATTCGAAAAGATCGACTGTCTGGATTGTGCCAATTGCTGCAAAACCATCAGTCCTTTTCTGATTGATAAAGATATTCAAAAAATTGCATCCCATTTAAGAATAAAGCCTTCCGAATTTGTGGTAAAGTATCTCTTTGTAGATAATGAAAATGACTATGTATTCAAAGAAACACCCTGTCCATTTTTGATGCAGGATAATTACTGTTCCATTTATGAGGTTCGTCCGCGCGCCTGCAGAGAATATCCACATACCGACCGAAAAAGACTGGTAAACATTCTCGATCTTACTCTTAAGAATACTTCCACTTGTCCGGCAG
>JABMPI010000787.1 GCA_013203755.1 Bacteroidota bacterium | reverse complement strand
GCAGTTCGTGAAGCTCAAAAATTGGGTATTCCGGTATTTGCAATGGTTGATACAAACTCAAACCCAGGAGATGTTGATTTTGTAATTCCAGCGAATGATGATGCTTCTCAATCTATTAAATTGATTGTTGGTATTATGACTGAAGCTGTTCGCGAAGGATTAAACGAACGCAAATTCGAGAAAGATAAGGAAGAAGCAGATGTAGTGGCTAGCAAAAAAGCAAAAAGAAAAGCTAAAGAAGATGCAGCTGCAGCAAAAGAGGAAGAGGCTAAAGTAGCTGAATCTAAAGAAGCTGAAACCAAATCTGAAGAAAAATAAAATAGACACGGTTATTATTAACCATTTAAACAAGATTTCATTATGTCTTTTACAACAGCCGACGTAGTTAAATTACGCAAAGTAACAGGTGCAGGGATGATGGATTGCAAGAATGCTCTTAAAGACGCTGAAGGCGACTTCGACAGAGCTCTTGAAATCATCAGAGAAAGAGGAAAACTTATTGCCAACAAACGTGCAGACAGAGATGCTGCAGAAGGTGTTGTTTTAGCAAAAGTTACCGCTGACAATAAATTTGGTGCAATTGTAGTATTAAATTGTGAAACTGATTTTGTTGCTAAAAACGACAAATTTGTTGTATTTGCAGATAGCATTTTAAATATTGCTTTGGCGAATAAAGCTGATAGTTTAGAAACACTAAAAGGTCTTGATTTTGACGGGAGAACCGTTGAAGCTCAAGTAACTGAACAGTTAGGTGTTATTGGTGAAAAACTAGAGTTGTCATATTACAATTGTTTTACTGCCGAAACAGCAATCGGTTATATTCACCCAGGTAATAAACTAGCTACTTTGGTTGGTTTTAACAAAGCTGAGGTAGATGTTAATGTTGCCAAAGATATTGCAATGCAAATAGCAGCAATGGCTCCAATTGCTATTGACAAAGATGCTATTTCTCAGGAAGTAGTTGAAAAGGAACTTGAGATTGCCAAAGAAAAATTCCGTCAGGAAGGTAAACCAGAAGCAATGCTCGAAAAAATTGCTCAAGGCTCTTTAAACAAGTGGTACAAAGAAATAACTTTGTTAAACCAAACTTACGTTAAAGATGGCAAGATTTCAATCAAAGATTTCTTAAAACAAAACGACAGTGAACTTACAGTTACTGCTTTCGACCGTTTTTCGTTGAACGCATAATTACTGAGTTTTAAAATATTGAAGAGCTATTCGTTAATTCGGGTAGCTCTTTTTTTTTGTGTTGAATCCAAAAAGAACTAAAATTTCAAACCCATGAACTCTTTTTTCGTTTACACTAACAAATGCAGGTAGTAATTTAAATTCCATAGCAGGTTTTATTCTGGAGTTTTCTCCTAAGTTGGGTTCTATGCCGGCAATAATCCCATAATAGAAGGAATGAAAAAAATCATGAGCACTTTCTTTGATATCAGATTTAGTCCAGTTAGCTTGTGGATAAAACATGCTGTAATTACTTGCACTACCCGTTGTCTGTGTAAAAAAGTGTACTCCCGAAACGGCACCAAAATACCATTGTGTTTGTTTTCCCTGATTAAATTTGTGTTTCTGAATAAGTTTAATGAATCCATTAAGCGAACGGTGATTCAAATTTTTTGAACCTCTGCCACCCATTCCCCCAAAACTTCCACTTTCTTTTAAAGAAAAATAACCAAGACCTGGACTAATTGTAAAGTAACCAATATTTAATAAGTCAACTTCAATGGGTTTTTCAATAGAGATGGTAGGTAATGAACTAATTGGATAATTATCTGAACTTTGATTACTATTTCCTCTAATTACAGGAATACCAATACCTAAATTCAAATAGGAGTTATTCTGGGCAAATATTTGAATCGCTAAAAGAAAAATTATTAAAAGGGTAATCAGCTTTTTCATTCTGAAGATTATGAAAAAAGGCTATTCGTTAATTCGGGTAGCTTTTGTTTTACTGACGGTATCCTATTAAAATAGTAAATTCAACAGCGCTTTGTTTTTCATGTGTTCGCATTACCAGGCCCGGATAAAATTTCACTTCAAAAGATGGTTTTATCATCTTTGTTATTTTTGCATTGGGTTGATATCCTACAACTGCCCCGTAATAGAATAAATCAAAAAAATCTGTGCCACTTTTATTGTCTTTTATTTCTAAATGCTGTTTGTCAGGATCCGGATTCTGTCCATTAGTAATTCTAAGACCTTTCGTTCTGGTAAAAAGATGAAGAGCCGTAATTGCTCCCAAATATGCAAAGGCTTCAGTTTTTCTCTTAAATTTAAATTGGTACAACCATTTTATGTAACCATTTACTGAATGATGATTTAATTTGTAGTCTATACCAACAACCTCAGTGCCTCTAACTTCATTTTCTTTAAAGAAAAAATAGGAGAGGCCAGGATTTATACTGTACGTCTTTTTTTTGGGTAGACCGAATGCAATTGGTTTTTCAATCGAAATGGTTGGAAATCCTGTTATTGTATGAAGGTTCTGAGGAGTATCTTCATTCCCGAAAACATAGGGGTACCCGATTCCAGCTTTTAAATCAGAACTTCGCTGAGCAAAGCATTGAATAGCCACAAAGCTTAAGACAAAAATTGTAAGAATGTATTTCATAATTATATGGGATTTTAAGTGTTTTAAAGTTAAATAAATATTTCATACTTCATAATTCTAGTCCTTTAGTTTTCCAAAACCACCTCCTCCGGGCGTTTTTATTACAACCCGATCACCTTTCTTAATATTTATATTTTGAATAGAATCCAATATAATTTCATCTCCATTCTCTCGAATGATTTTCTGACAGCCCGGTTTTCCCGAATTTCCTCCATTTAATCCAAACGGCCCAACTTTTCTACGTTGCGAAAGAACAGACAGGTTTACCGGTTCAAGGAAAGTGATTACCCGTTTTATTCCATCTCCACCGTTCCATCTTCCTGTGC
>JABMPI010000786.1 GCA_013203755.1 Bacteroidota bacterium | reverse complement strand
CTTCAACAACATCGCCATCTACAATCGTCATTTTTCCAATACCTGCTCTGCAAAGTTGTTCTGCTGCGTAGGCTCCTACTCCACCCAATCCAACAACCAAAACATGAGATTTTTTCAACTTCTCTAGTTTTTCTGCACCAAGAAGTAATTCTGTCCGTTCTAACCAGTTCATACATGCAAAGTAAAAAGGAAAAAACAAACTGCTTATAAACTAGAACAGATTTGTAGAGATATTTTCAATTCTTTTAAAATTGTCCCAGATTGTTTTTTTAAGAAGTTCTACTGGTATATTTTTTAATTGCGCACCTTTGATATACATTTTTTCCACTTCATCATCCACTTCATCGGTTTCAAAAAAAATCTTATCAGAGTTTAAATATTGAAATGATTCTATGACTTTTGCATCGGATTTAAACAAATTCTGTCCGAAAGAGAATAAAACACCTTGCTTTTCCAGCTGTTTTGTAATTTGAATATTTCCATTGTAACCGTGCATAATCCAAGGCATTTCCGGATGCAATTTTTTATGCAATTCCAGAACTTCGTTAAATGCTTTTACACAATGAATAATGAGAGGTTTCCGAAACTCTTCGGCCATAAAAGCCTGCGCTTCAAAAACCCGTTTTTGTTCTTCAAAATTGGTCTCAGCCTTTTTATCCAAACCACATTCTCCAATAAAAATAACATGGTCGAATTCCAAAGCATCCTCAACCATTACTAATAATTCATTGTCTTTTTCATGCGATTTTATGTGCCAGGGATGCAAGCCAACAGAATAAAAATTGCGCCCCGTGAAAGCGGCAAATCCTTCACCCGGAAAGATATTTTGCACTATCACAGTATCCGTTTCATTTCGAAAAGGATGTGTGTGGATATCTATGTATGGGATTAGATTCATTTTTATTAGTTGTATGTAGTAAGAATCAAGCCATTTCCAACAACTTTTTCACAGCGTTTTCGGCTCCAGTTGCTATTTGGTCGATGGTGGCATCTAACATGTAACAAGGAGTGCTAACCACTTTGTATTTTTTATCCACTACTATTTCGCCGTGAGTTGTTTTTATATGTGTCCCTCCCAAAGTTTCAATGGCTTCCGCTGTTCCCCCATCTTGACCAATCGTAACCTCCACATCGCCTAAAACTTTAGCAATTAAAGCTGGTGAAATACAAAGTGCACCAATTGGTTTTTCTGCAACAACAGTACTTCTGATTGCTTTTTCAACGTCAGAATTTACGGTACAATCTGCCCCGTCAAAAGCAAAAGTGCAAAGATTTTTTGCAGCGCCAAATCCACCGGGAAAAATAATTGCATCGTAATCAGCAGCATTATACTCCGAAAGTGCTTTAATGTTTCCGCGCGCAATTCTGGCCGCCTCGATTAATACATTTCGTGTTTCATCCATTTCCTCGCCTGTAATATGATTTATTACATGGGCTTGATTTACATCCGGCGCAAAACACTGGTATTCGGCATTATTTTGTTTTATAGCTAACATTGTAAGTGTTGCCTCGTGAATTTCGGCTCCATCAAAAACTCCATTCCCGGATAGTACCACTGCAATTTTTTTCATCGTATTTCTGATTTATTAATTTCTCATTCAAAATTAAGGTTTAAAAGCGTAATTGTGAAACCAGATGACAATAAAAAAGCCGATTCATTTCTGAACCAGCTCCACTTATTTAAGTTTACAATTCTATTAATGATAAATAAGAAAATCTTCAACGGTAAAAAACGTAGTATTTTCTGTGGTTTTTTCCATTTTTGCTCGATATTCAGCAATCTTAGCTTTGTCTTCAATATACTTCAAAACCACTTTTGCTCCTTCAAATCCATCTTCTGTTTTTTCTGAAAGAACCATAATCAACATGGCCAATTTCCTTTCTTTCAAATTAATTTTTGTTGTTTTTGAATCTGCCATTGAATTCACTGCAAATACATTTCCTCCTAAATTGTTAAAAGTAGCAAAAGCCGCAGCATTTGGTGTTCCATCAGTATTTACTGTACTAAAAACAAGTGTTCTTGTCGTATCCAAGGCCTTAATAAACTGTTCAAGGTTCATCTTTTTACCATCTGCTTTTGGGGTAGCCCCTGATACCGAATCATAATTCTGTGCATGTAAATTACTGCCCAAAAAAATAATAGTTGCAAGCAAAATAAATTTTAAGTTTTTCATTTTTGATTTTTTAGTTTTGATTTTTTAGAATTTAGTTTTATAAAACTATCAAAAATTACTTTCAAAATCAATTATGCTATTGAATTTCATCCAAATTGTAAGGAGTTTGCTGATACACATAATAATTCAGCCAATTAGCAAACAGTAGATTTGCTGTTGACCTCCAACGCATTTGCGGAGCATTTTCAGGGTTATCGTTCAAATAGTAGTTTAATGGAATTTCAATGGGCAAATTTTTGACTTTGTCGCGTTTGTATTCTCCATCTAAAGTATGCCGCGAATATTCCGAATGCCCGGTAATAAACAGCTGTTTCCCATTTTTAGCTTTTACAATAGAAACTCCCGCTTCAACCGATGTTGCAATAATTTCGAGGGCATCTACTTTACTAATATCTTCTTCTCTTATTTCGGTATGACGAGAATGTGGGATAAAAAACAAATCGTCGAAACCTCTAAAAATTGGGAGCTTAGGATCTGAAAGTACGTGTTCAAAAATTCCAAATATCTTTTTCTCCAATGGATATTTTGGAATTCCATAATAATGAAACAGAGCTGCCTGAGCCGCCCAACAAATAAAAAGTGTTGAAGTAACATGTTTATCAGCCCAATCGATAATTTGTTTCATTTCATCCCAATAAGTTACCTCTTCAAAATCCAACTCTTCAACGGGAGCACCGGTAATAATCATCCCATCGTATTTTTGATTTCTCAACTCATCAAAATTCCGATAGAAAGCACGCATGTGTTCAGAAGGCGTATTTTTGGGTGTGTGCCCTTTTATTTTCATAAAATCAATTTCAATCTGAAGGGGTGAATTGGAAAGCAGTCGCAACAAATCGGTTTCAGTTGAAATTTTCAATGGCATTAAATTCAGAATAATAATTTTTAACGGTCGTATATCCTGATGCGATGCTTGCGACTCGTTCATCACAAAAATATTTTCCTCTTGAAGTAATTTAACCGCCGGTAATTTATCTGGTATATTTAATGGCATTTTTATTAGTATTTAGATTTTAGTAGTGAGCAGTGAGTAAAAATCCGAAAGTTTTCCTTTCTCATTACTCACTACTCTGTACTTATTACTTTCTTTAATTTAACCAATTTTTTCAAGTGCTTGTTCAAAATCGGCTTTAATATCGTCGATGTGCTCCAATCCAACACTTACTCTTAATTGCGTTGGGAATACTCCTGCAGATATTTGTTCCTCATCAGACAATTGTTGGTGAGTAGTTGCAGCAGGTTGAATAATCAACGTTTTTGCATCTCCTACATTGGCAAGGTGACTTACCAATTCCAAACTATTTACAACCGTATTTGCACTTTCTTTATCGCCTTTTACAATAAAAGATAAAACTCCGCCAGCCCCTTTTGGTAAATATTTCCTGGCATTTTCGTAAGACTCGTGGCTTTCTAAACCAGGATAATTTACGCTCTCTACTTTAGGATGTTTTTCTAACCATTTTGCTAAAGCCAATGTATTTTCAATATGTCTGTCCATTCTTAACGACAACGTTTCCAAACCTTGAATTAACAAGAATGAATTAAACGGACTTATTGCTGCACCGTAATCGCGAAGACCTTCAACACGTGCTTTTATAATAAAGGCAATATTCCCAAATGGCCCGTCAGGATTAAATACATCCCAATATTTTAAACCATGGTATCCTTCTGAAGGCTCAGTGAAACCAGGGAATTTTCCGTTACCCCAGTTAAAAGTTCCGGCATCAACAATTACACCACCAATACTTGTTCCGTGTCCGCCAATCCATTTTGTTGCCGACTCTACAACGATATCAGCACCATGTTCAATCGGACGGAAAAGATAGCCTGCTCCTGCGAAAGTATTATCAACCATAAATGGAATGTCATATTTTTTAGCCAATGTAGCAATCGCTTCAAAATCAGGAATATTAAATCCAGGATTCCCAATGGTTTCCAAATAAATGACTTTAGTATTCTCGTCAATTAGTTTTTCAAACGATTCAGCTTCTAAATTTTCAGCAAAACGGCCTTCAATTCCAAGGCGTTTAAACGAAACTTTTAATTGATTATATGTACCACCGTATAAATAAGGCGACGAAACAATATTGTCACCCATTTCTAAAATCGTATTAAATGCAAGGAATTGTGCTGCATGACCAGAACCAACTGCCAAAGCTGCTACTCCACCTTCCAATGCCGCAACACGTTGCTCAAATACATCAGAAGTAGGATTCATTATTCGGGTATAAATATTACCAAACTCCTTTAACGCAAACAGATTAGCTGCGTGGTCGGCATCGTTAAAAACATACGAAGTAGTTTGATAAATTGGAACTGCACGAGAATTCGTAGTTGGATCGGGTTGTTGACCTGCATGCAATTGCAACGTTTCGAAATTTAATTTTTTTGTTGTCATTTTAATTATTTTTTAGGTTATAAAAAAACTTGTTAATTGGGGTGAAACTGTCACCCCTCTCCCGATAAATCGGGATCTCCCCTCAAAATGGGAGAAAAGAAAAAATTAAGCAAAGAATGCTTTATAGATTTCACGAACACTTTTCTCTTTGTCGGAACTTCGTACCACCAAATAGCTAACTAAATCGGATGCCCCTGAACCACTTAACAACACATTTATTTTATTGTTGGCAACTGCACTAAATATTTTTGCAGAAACACCATAATTGTTTTGCATTCCATGGCCTACAATTCCAATAAGAGAAACATCTTTTTCAACCGAAATATCTTTAACCGATGAAAAACCAAGTTGTTGAATCAAACCCAAAGCTTTGTCGCCTGTCTTTTTTTCAAGTACCAGATTTATTGATGTTTGCGAAGTAATTACCGATTTTATATTTATTCCTGCGTCATTCAATTGTGTTGTAACTTTTGCCAAAATACCGGGTTTCAATCCTACTCCCGGTCCATCCAACTTCAACAGTGAAATATCTTCGGAACAAGCCACACTTTTTACAATCTGGTCTTCAATAAAAGTTTCGGTGTTAATAATGGTTTCAACCACACCTTCCGAACCCGACGAATTTATTACCTGAATAGGAATGTGTTTATGTTCCAATGGCTCAACAGTACGCGGATGAAACGAATAATGGTCGAAATAGGCCAACTCACTTGCTTCGGAATAGGTAAGCCTTTTAATTTTGGGTGGATTCGAAATAATCGAAGGGTCAGCCCTTTGAAAATCGTTATCTAAATCCCAAAGTTCCAATTTCTCTGCTTTCAGCTCACAGGTTAAAAATGCAGCGGTATAATCTGCCGACGATTTTCCTGTTCTTGCAACCTTGCCGTTTTCTACAATTCCGTATGTACCCGGAAGGATATAAATAGCATCGGAAAGTTGCGAAATTTTCTCTTTATCAACAGACAGGAAAGTAGAGTTTCCAAAATCTGAGGTGGTAGCCAGTTTTATAT
>JABMPI010000785.1 GCA_013203755.1 Bacteroidota bacterium | reverse complement strand
TACTTTACCACAGGCATATTTGACCACTTCGATAAAATCTTTGGACACCGTTTTAGTTCTGTCCCTTGGAGGCTTACGATAAGACAATGGTTCTCCGCCTACATAATATATACTTTCAAAACCTTCTAATTCATCAAAAACTATTTTCCCGTTTTTTAATTTGAATTGATTTTTTGAATCATCCCAAAATGGTGGTACTGTTTCTAAAATTTGATTTTCGTCCCAGGTCATCCACTCTTTTTGTCCATCGATTAATTTTTCCACACCAAAGAAAATATTGTTTTCAATCCGATTGTTCTTTGGATATTTTAACTCCTCGTTTTTCCAGTATTCTGCAATTCCCGGATACCTGGTGCTGTAGGGTGGATTCTGAAAATCAACAGCATTTAACCGTTTCTCAAATTGCCATGCACCGCCTTTCTTTCCCGAACCCTTTGCCCAGCCTTGTTTCCTGTTGTCCACATGAATTCCAATGGGGCAATCGATAAAAATGTTATTGGTGTAAGTATGATCATTGCCACCCCCAATTAGAACAGGCATTGAACCGGCTTTGTAAAATACATTTCCGTGAACGGTCATGTCGCAGGCACCATCGTCGTGATAAACAGAAACGGAAAGATGTTCATTCCCCAAATCATGAAAATAGTTGTATTGAATTACGTTTCCTCTTTCAGAAGGATTTCGCCCATAATAAATAGCTCCCTGGTCGTGCATATCGCTCACTACATCATGAAATTCGGAATATTCAATTACATGTTCGTTTCCGTGTAACCAGATTGCCATCATTGGGGCATTGTAAATTTCGCAGTTGGCAATTTTATTTCCAACGCCCTGAATCCATATTCCGGGTCGATACGATTTTTCAATTCGGTTAAAATCGTGAATTTTGCAATTAATAACCTGGTTTTTTCCGGGTTGCAAAGACTTTCTGTCTCCACCATCTAAAATAATTCCCCCTGCTCCAACATTATAGATATGACAATTACTTACGGTGTGATTTTTTCCGGCCTTCCGGTTAGCCGCAGTATTCGCATAAACGTAGGCGTGTAAACTACCCATATTCCGACTTATTAACTTGGTTTCTTCCAATTCGTGCCACATCGAATAGTTGGATTCAACACCTTTGCCAAAACAGATTCCAATTCCACCCAAGTTTCGAATGGTACAGTTGTCTATTTTATTATTAGAGCCTTTTTCAATGTATATTCCCATTCCTCTTGAACACTCAAAAGTTATGTTGGAGAATGTAATATTTGATACGCCTTCCAAGGCAACCATTGGTTCTTCCAGAATAGAAATTTGCAAAGTCTCTATGGTTTTTTTCGGGTCAGGATAAAAATACAAAATCCCCTTTTCTCGGTCTAAATAGTATTCTCCAATTGCATCAATTTCTTCCAAAATATTAAATGCATACCATTGTTTCCAAGGGGCTCCGTTGCCAAATCCATAATGTGTGGCCTGTGCAGTTGTAATGGTTTTATGAATGGTGTCGAGTTCTGAAATTTGTACCGCATCTTCAGCCCAGCCTTTATTGAAATAGCCGCAAATCCAGATGTCGGGAGAATTTTTCCAATTGGAAGGACGTACATCATTATAAGTGAATTTTCCTCCTTTATTACTAAAATCTTTTTGGCTGGGAAATGACCCGGGTTCAATAATTTCGCCCATCAGAATTTTTTCTTTATTGGGATACCTGGCCAGTTCAAATGCTTTTTTATTAATAAACAGCTCTAGTGGTGCAGTTGTGTAAGGTCTCTGGAAACCCACATATTTTAGAGTTCCAAAATCTGAAATACCTAACTTTTTGAGGTTGATTTTTTTAATGTATTTGCTGGCAGAATTGTTGAAGTTTTTTTGTTCTACATCAGAAAGTTCCTCGATCGATTTTAGTGAAATAGATAATCCTCCGGAAATGGAAACTTGTTCGTCTGGGTAGGCAGAAAAAACAATTGGTGTGTTTTCTAATCCAGAATTGTCTTCATTCAAAACAAAAGTTTCTGTTATTAAATATTGCCCCTCCCGAAGGTAAATGCTTATTCCATCTTTAGAATTGATTTTTCTTGCATGGTCGCGAGCTTTTTCCAGAGTTTGAAACGGACTATCTTTTGTGCCGTTATTATTATCACTCCCTCTTGGTGAAATATAGATTGTCTCTTTTGCTCCGGTTTCCTGAATGATTAGAAATGCAACGAAAAAGAAAAGTAGAAATCTAAATAGAATTTTATCCTTAATAATCATGGTCTTAAAGTTGGTGTTTTTATATAGTGTAAAGATTATAAAAAGGATACAGAAGTTGTGTGGAAAATGTACATTTCAGTATTAAGATTGTTTTTTTACATGTTTTTAATGGTGTTTTTGCTGTCGTGAGATTTGGTTTATTTACAGGTTTTAACATTTGGTGTACAATTTTAACAATTCGGTACAATAACAATAATTCACCATCTAAACGCAAATCCAATAGCGATTTGTACAAATTTAACAGCCACCAGACCTAGCCTCGCATATATTTACCCTCGAAACTAAATTAAAGTTTAATATGAAAAAGAAGCTATTTAAATTATTGTACATGCTAATGCTTGGGATATGCATTAGTAGTGTTGTGCATGCGCAGCAAAAATCAGTAACAGGTACGGTTACTGACAGTTCTAACGAACCATTACCTGGGGTTTCTAAAGTAGTTAAAGGAACTGTTACTGGAACAGTTACCGATATCGACGGTAATTTTAACTTAAAAGTTCCTGCAGATGCAGAAGTCCTATTGTTTTCATTCATTGGAATGAAAACGCAGGAGGCATTACTTGCTTCACAAACCACTTTTAAAATTGTAATGGAAGAAGACATTGCAGGATTGGAAGAAGTTATAGTTGTGGGTTACGGTACACAGAAGAAAGTAAATGTAACAGGTTCCGTAGGTGTTGCAAATGCAGAACAAATTGAAGCAAGACCTGTGAGTAACACAACAGCTGCTCTGCAGGGTTTAATTGCAGGTGTTAATATTTCATCTCCTGGTGGTGGTAAACCAGGTAGTTCTCCTAAAATTGACATCCGAGGTTTAAGTGCAGCCGCACTTGTATTGGTTGATGGAGTGCAAATGGCAATGAACCAGGTTGATCCGGAGGATATCGAATCTGTATCGGTATTAAAAGATGCAGGAGCAGCAGCAATTTATGGTGCACAAGCTGCAGGTGGTGTAATATTAATTACCACAAGAAAAGGGAAAGCGGGTAAAACCAGTTTTTCTTATTCAAACAACTTTGCATTTTCTCAACCAACTATTTGGCCTGATTTTGCAGATGCTATGAGTTTTGCTCATGCAATGAATGATGCTGCATTAAATGCAAAACAACCACGATTCTATAACGATGAGACGCTAGAACGTCTACAGATGAATATTGATAATCCGGGTAGTGCCCCAACAATGTATGGTAAACCTGGAGATTTGGCCTGGAACATTGGTCCAATGGGACTGGGAGCAGCAGGTAATACAGATTGGAAATCGGTATTGTTTAACGATTGGAGTAACCGCCAAAAGCACAATTTGAGAGTGAGCGGAGGAAACGATAAAATAAACTATTACCTGTCTGGAAGCTTTTTCGACGAAAATGGTTTAATGAAACATGGAGAGGAATTTTTCCAGCGTTATACATTGGATTCAAAAGTTGAAGCACAAATTACATCGTGGGCAAAAGCTTCATTATTTGTAAAATACAATGCGTCGGAACAGGACTATCCATGGGATGATCAATATGGTGAATGGCGAATTTACGATATGATTTCGAAATTGAAAGTTACCATGCCTTTAAAATATCCAAATGGTAACGAGGTAAACGATCCATACGTTAATGAATCGAGAATTGAAAAGTGGGCAGTTCAGCGCGATCAAAAATTAAATCGCCAATTAGTGCTTTCTCCAAGAGTTGTTCTTGAGCCAATAAAGGGCTGGGTAACTAATATGATGTTTAATTATCGGACAAACGATAATCGTCAAACATTTACAGGTGGACAATCTGGTTGGTTGCGGCCAAACGGAAGTTTACAGATGTCTCCTGCCAGAGAGACTACAAAGTACAGACCTAGAATGAATTCTAATCTGTATCTTTCTCCGAGTGTTACTACGTCTTATAAACATAGTTTTGGAGACCACAACGTTAAAGTATTGGCTGGTTATCAGTCAGAAAGATATTCTGCATTTAATTTAAGTATAAATGCAACACACATGTTAAGTGATAATGTACCATCGGTTTCTACTTCGGTAGGTGAATTAACAGCTGATGATGCAATTAGCCACTGGGCAACTCAAAGTGTATTTTCAAGGTTAAACTATAATTACAAGGAAAAATACCTCGTGGAATTAACCGCTCGTCAGGACGGTGCTTCAAAATTTGGTGAAGGTGATCGCTGGGGAACATTCCCTTCAGCTTCTGCCGGATGGATATTCTCTAAGGAAGAGTTTTATCCATTAAAGGACATCGTTGATTTCATGAAATTCAGAGGTTCATGGGGTAATTTAGGTGACCAACGTGGGGTTGCCAATTACATTCATATGCCAACAATGCCTGTGGCTCAAGGAACATGGCTTTTTGGTGGAGGACGGTTATATACTGCCGGAACACCAAATCTTCAGAATCAGAATGTAACCTGGAAGAACTTTGAGACTATAGACGTTGGAATGGATGCCAGATTATTCAAACACAGATTAACAACTTCTGTAAGCCTCTTCCAAACAGACATGGGAATGATAACTTCGGGAGAACCTGTTCCTGCTGTATTAGGTACGTCAGCACCTCAGCGTAATCATGGTGTTGCACGTAACAGAGGATGGGAACTTGAATTGGGTTGGAAAGATAAAATTGGTGAAGTAAGCTATGGAATCCGCGGAGTTTTATCAGATATCAAAAAAACGATTCATGAATTTGATAACGATGTGAAATTAATAGGAAGCAATTATGCTGGTAGAGTTATGGGCGATATTTGGGGTTTTGAAACTGCCGGTATGTTCCAAACACCGGAAGAGGTAACGGAATGGGCGGCTCAAAAATTTATAAATGCTACTCCTTATTTACCAGGTGATTTTAAATATGTGGATCAAGCGGATCCAAATGGAGAATTTGATAATGTTATTAATCAGGGAAATAACACGGCTGAACCAGCTTACGATGAGAATGGCGAGTGGATTCCGGGAACTGGTCCTGGTGATAAGAAAGTGATTGGAAACAGTACTCCACGTTACTCGTACAATGTAAACGGTAATGTTGCCTGGAAAGGTATTGATTTCTCATTTATGTTCCAGGGAATTGGGAAACGCGATTGGGACATTAGAAACCAAACATTTAGAGGTCCTGCTCAAGGTAAATTCCATGCTTCGGTATATGCCGAGCATTTGGACTACTGGAGAGATGAAACCAGCGCTTTAGGTGCGAATACTGATGCTTATTATACGCGTCCTTACTCGCAAAACCCGGGTAGAAACAACAAAAATTATCGTTTTGCAACCACTCATTATCTTCAAGATGCCTCTTATGTAAGACTTAAAATGTTACAAGTAGGATATGTAATTCCAAAGAACCTAACATCAAGAATTGGATTAGGAAAAGTACGGGTTTACGCATCGGGTGAAAATCTATGGACAATTACTGATTTGAAACTTTTTGATCCGGAAGTGGGTAGTGGTAAGGTTTATCCACTGGCAAAGGTAGTTTCAATGGGACTTAATGTTAATTTCTAAAAAATAGAACAATGAAAAAGATACTATATATATTAATAATTTCCATTGCGAGTTTAAGTTTTTATTCTTGCGAGGACGAACTGTTGGATAAAGCACCGCAAGATGCTATCTCAGATCCTGAGTTTTGGAATTCAGCTTCAGACTTAGAATTATACATCAATAAATTCTATAACAATTTACCAAGCTGGAGTAAGGTAGGAACAGGGTTTACTTATATGCCCGATAGCCACACAGATGTAGGTTTATATACGAACAGATCAACCCGTTTAGATGGGGCAAATAATGTACCTTCTTCAGGAGGTGGTTGGACGTGGACCAATGTGAGAAATATCAATTATTATCTTGAGAATGTGGATAGAGCAGACTTAGGAGATCTTACAGACCATTACATTGGTGAAGGACACTTCTTTCGAGCTTGGATATATTTTGGATTGCTAACGCAATTTGGAGATCTGCCCATTATCAAACAAACAGTTGATGTAAGCGATGAGGAAATTCTTTATGCTGCAAGAGATTCCAGAACAGATGTTGTTAATTTTATTATTGAAGATCTGGATGCAGCTATTGCAAAAATGAAAGATGCAAAAGGAATTTCAGCATCAAGGTTAAACAGAGATGTGGCTGCTCTTTTTAAAGCACGTGTTTGTCTTTATGAAGGTACATGGGAAAAATATCATGCAGGTACAGCATTTGCAGGAGACACCGATGGAACAAATTACTTGCAGTTAGCGGTTACTGCAGCAAATACTGTAATAAGTTCAGGAAATTATTCTATTGCAGCAAGTGGTTCAAACCCATACTTGAATTTGTTTAATAAGGAAGATTATTCAACGAATAGTGAAGTGATGTTCTGGAAGGACTATGACTTTCTGACTTATGGTAATTCTTTTGGTAATGATATGAACGGGGAAGGACCAAGCCGTTCAGGTATTACGCGTGAAATGATGCGTAGTTACTTATGTGCAGATGGCTTGCCTGTCGGACTAAGTCCTATTTATCAGGGAGATATGTCCTTGGAGAATGTAGTTCTAAATCGCGATCCACGTTGCGTTGAAGCTGTAATGACCCCAGGAGACATTATTACTTTACAAGCAAATGGCGACACTACTATCTTTGAAGTACCGGTTTTAACAGACAATAACTACTGTCCAACAGGATATCAATACGAAAAATTCAAAAGCCCAGTATTAAATTCAGTTGGCGCAAGATCTAAAGATATTGCGCGTATTATTTTCCGTTATGCTGAAGCATTGTTGATCTATGCTGAAGCAAAAGCAGAACTTGGAACAATTAATCAATCGGATCTTGATAATACAATTAATGTATTAAGAGACAGAGTTGGTATGCCACACTTAACAATAAATCCGGTAGCCGACCCAAATTGGCCGGATTGGGGGTATACTGTGTCTCCAATTCTACAGGAAGTTAGAAGAGAACGTAAAGTTGAGTTGATGGGCGAAGGTTATCGTTTTGCAGACCTTATGAGATGGAAAGCAGAAAAGTTAATTGTTGGCTATAGTCCTAAAGGTACTTTCTACTCGGACTTATTAAAAGCAGAAAATCCAAATATGAGTTTTGATTCTGAAGGTTACTTGGAACCATATCAGGGCGATTTGTTAGGACCAAATGGAGGTTATGGTTTTGATCCGAGTAGGGATTATTTGCAACCACTTCCAAGTGATCAGTTAGTGCTAAATCCAATTCTGGGTCAAAATCCGGGATGGTAATAAAATATAAATCTTTCGCATAGATTTAAGTTTGGTTAGTTAGATAAAAGGAGGGAATATTTTTATCCCTCCTTTTTTTTTACCAAATGGATTTTAAAAAGAATGTTGTTTCTTTGTTTGCTTATATTTTCTAATAAAATTAAATGAAAAAATTAATTACGATATTCTCCATATTATTTATTGCATGTCAGGTTGGTGCACAAAGTATTTTGCCTACTCCAACAAGTGTTATTATCGAGGAGGGTATTTTTTCATTCAATAAGAAAACTACTGTTTTTTTTGAACAATTAGGGGAACAAACAGCAAACTATCTTATTTTACAATTTCCAGACAAACAGATTCAAACAACAAATAATATTTCCAAAGCCGATATTGTTTTCAGAATCATAAAGGACAATACAATTGGCGAGGAGGGTTATTTATTGGAAGTAACTACCACCCAGATTGTAATTTCAGCAAATACAGAAACGGGTTTATTTTATAGTATTCAATCCCTTTTTCAGCTTTTACCGCCCAAAGTTGTTACCGGAAAAAATAAATTAGAAGGAACTCAAATTCCTTGCATCAAAGTAAAAGACACACCCAAATATGCTTGGCGCAGTTTTATGCTCGATTCCGGCAGGCAATATCAAACCCCCGAATTCATTAAAAAATATTTAAACCACATGGCCATGTTAAAAATGAATACCTTTCATTGGCATTTAACCGAAGGTCAGGGGTGGCGCATAGAAATTAAAAGATATCCAAAACTGACATCAATTGGCGCTCAGGTGGCTGAAGGCGAAGAGCAACAAGGATACTACACTCAGGAAGAAATTAAAGATATTGTTGCATATGCAGCAAAATTACATATACAAATCGTACCGGAAATTGATGTTCCGGGGCATTCTGAAGCGGCACTAATCGCTTACCCGGAATTAACCTGTTTTGGGCAGGCTCCTGAAACAGTTATGGCTTTTACGCCAATTCTTTTTTGTGGTGGAAAAGAAACTACTTACGAATTTTTACAAAATGTATTGGATGAAGTTTGCGAACTTTTTCCATCGCCATACATTCATCTGGGTGGAGACGAAGCCCCCAAATCCAATTGGAATAAATGCCCCGATTGTCAGGCTAAAATTAAAAGCGAAGCATTGGAAAACGGTCACGATTTGCAACTCTACTTTTCAAAGCGACTTGCAAATTATTTGAACCCCAAAGGCAAAAAGGTTATTTTTTGGGGCGATGTAGTTTATCACCAAGGAACAGAACTTCCAGATAATGTTGTCGTGTATTGGTGGAACTGGCGCGGACATAAAGACAAAGCTCTAAAAAATGCAATTGCCTGCGGAAATCAGGTTATTTGCGGAACCAACTATTACAACTATTTAAATTTCCCTTTAACTCCGTGGAGCAAATATGACATAAACCGGACTTTCGATTTTGCAACCATTTATAAGGAAAATCCATCAGACCTTGCAAATCCCGATTCGCTGGTTTTAGGAATGGGAACCTGTTTGTGGACAGATTGGTATGTAAAACAAAATATGATTGATCGCCGGGTTTTCCCACGTATATTTGCGCTGGCAGAACAGATGTGGAACTCAGGCGAAAAAATACCAATGAATGATTTCTACAAAAAAGTAGAATCGAAATATAAATTACTGGAAATGATGGGCGTAGATTATGGCCCTGCATTTTTAGAGGATGTACCACCCAATTATAAATGGGATTAATAAAAATAAATAAACGATAATTTTGAAAATCAATTATATATGAGAACCAGTATTATTTTACTTACAGTTGTTTTGGTATCTTATCTTTTTGTGGGATGTAGTGTAAAAGACGAACCAATGGAACGTCCTAATATTCTGTTTATAATGACAGATGACCATTCTTATCAAACGATAAGTGCGTACAACGATGAATTAATTCAAACGCCAAATCTGGACCGAATTGCAGATGAAGGTGTAATTTTTCCTAATAGTTTTGTGGGTAACTCAATCTGTGCGCCTAGTCGTGCAACCATGCTAACGGGTAAACATACTCATAAAAACGGGCAAATTAATAACTCCGTAACTTTTGATGGGGGACAGGTTACGTTTCCAAAATTGTTAAAAGCTGCGGGTTACCAAACTGCCCTGATTGGCAAATGGCATTTAAAAAGCAATCCTACCGGATTTGATTACTGGAATATTCTTCCCGGGCAAGGTCAGTATTACAATCCTGATTTTATTGAAATGGGAGAGAAAAAAAGGTTCGAAGGGTATTGTACTACTTTGACGACTGATTTTGGATTGGACTGGTTGGACAACCGCGATAAAGAGAAACCTTTCTGTTTGTTGCTGCACCACAAAGCACCGCACCGTACATGGCAACCTGACACCTTATATTTGGATGAATTTAAAGATAAAGTATATCCTGTTCCTGCTAATTTCTTTGACAAATACGAAGGACGCCAGGCTGCCATGGAACAGCATTTGAGTATCCGTTCCAGCGACATGGATGTGAATTACGACCTTAAAATGGAAGACGAAAAAATTAAGGGACGTTTTGGAAATGTTAATCACACTGCCCGAATGAATGAAAAAGAACGTGAAAGATGGCAGGCTCACTATAAACCAATTACAAAAGATTTTCTTGAAAGAAACCTGGAAGGTGATGAATTGTACCTTTGGAAATACCAACGTTACATGCGCGATTATTTAGCGTGTATCCGTTCGGTTGACGAAAATGTAGGCCGTGTTTTAGATTATTTGGAAGAAAATGGATTGGCAGAAAATACATTGGTTGTTTATACATCAGACCAGGGATTTTATATGGGCGAGCATGGTTGGTTCGACAAACGATTTATGTACGAACAATCGTTTAGAACTCCGCTTTTGATGCGTCTGCCAAAAGGATACACTAGAAAAGGTGAAGTTTTTGAGTTGGTTCAAAATATAGATTATGCGCCAACTTTCCTTGATTTGGCCGGAGTTGAAATCCCAAAAGAAATTCAGGGGAAATCGATGAAACCACTTTTAATTGACAATAAAAATAGAGAATGGCGCGATGCAGTTTATTATCATTATTACGAATTCCCTAACGAGCATGCTGTGAAAAAACATTACGGTGTTCGCACCGACAGATATAAACTTATTCATTTTTATGACGACATTGATGTTTGGGAATTGTACGATCTGGAAAAAGACCCGGATGAAATGAATAACGTTTTTGGAAAGCCGGAATATGCTGAAATTCAGAAAAACATGGAAATTAGATTGGCCGAACTTCAGAAAGAGTATGATGATAATAGCATGGAATTGACTGAAAACAAAAACTAAGTATAAGGTTATAAAGATATTGTTGAATGGAATTTATTGAAAAAAAAGTTGAAGACTTTTTATCGATATATTTTCCGATTAATTATTTCAAGTGCCCCTTCTTTCTCTAACATTTTTACCGACCGAATTACCGTTTCGACGCGTAATCCGGTTAAGTCCGCTATTTGTTGCCGGGTTAATTTAACTATTAGTTTTTCATTAGTTTTAGAGGGTGTTTCCTTTTTAATGTGGTCGATTAAACTTAAAATCCGTTGTTCGGGTTTGGAGCTTGAAATTTCTTTCAGTAGCATCGATTTGTACTTTAAACGAGTGGCCAGCGTTTTTGTAAATTTCAGATGAACATTTGGATTTTGCTCCAGTAATTTCAAAAAACGCGATTTAGATAATTTGTACATTGTTGTTTCTGTTTCTGCCACAGCGCATGCAGGGTAGGGCGATTCGTCGAATAATGGTGGCTCTCCAAAACTTTCATTGGCTTTAAAAATCCCCTGCACAAAAGTTTTTCCCTCGCTATTTATATTGAACATTTTAATTTTTCCCTTTCGAACCTGAAAATAAAATTTCGCTCTGTCTCCTTCATGAAAAAGAAAATCTCCTTTGGAGAAAACATCTAGGTTTGCACCATACTCTTCAAGCAACAAATTATCTATCATTCAATATCTTTTTGTTCGGAATAAATATTCAAAAACTAATAGCACTCAAATTTAGAAGTTTTATCGGGGACAAAAAGAAAAGTAATAAAAAAGAGCTTTATATCTCCTAATAAAAACATGGGCTTAATTCTTTGTTTTTAGGTAATGCTCTGTTATTCAGTATGTATGTCTTAGTTCTGTTCAAATATGTTTATGATTTGGCTCATAAATTTCGGGAATTAGTTCCACCTATTTTGCATCAGTTTAAATTTTTGAATGACAAATTTAAAATGAACATAGTTTATAACCTTAATTAGATTATTATGAGTACAAAAAAACTTTGGATTGGTTTTATCTCGGTAATGGTAATTTCTTTTGCTGTTCTCGGTTATTATGGTGTCGAAATTTATCACAAGGCTCCTCCAATTCCTGAAAAAGTAGTAAGCGAAGATGGAAATATTCTTTTTACCGGACAGGATATTAAAGACGGGCAAAACATTTGGCAATCTATTGGAGGACAAGAGTTGGGAAGTGTTTGGGGTCACGGTTCATATCAGGCTCCCGACTGGACAGCAGACTGGTTACACCATGAGGCTATATTTATTTTAGACAACTGGTCAGAAAAGAAATTTGGAAAACCATTTGGCAAAATTTCCGAGGCAGATCAGGCGTATTTAAAAATAAAACTGCAAGAGGATATAAGAAGAAATACATATAAAGAGTCAGATGGTTCCTTAACCGTTTCAGTAGACAGAGCTGAAGGAATTAAAAAAGCCAGTGCTTTTTATTCTGGATTGTTTACCGATAATATAAATATGACTGATTTGCGCGACAGTTACGCTATTCCATTAAACTCCATTAAAACAAAGGAGAGAATGGATAAAATGAATGCTTTCTTTTTCTGGGCTTCATGGGCATGTGTTACAGAGAGGCCAGGCAGCGATTTAACTTACACGCACAATTGGCCTCACGAACCTCTGGTTGGTAATGTGGCCACTGGCGATTTGCACATCTGGACCGGGTTTAGTGTAATTATCCTTTTATTAGGAATTGCATTGCTGGCTTATCATTATGCACGCACCCGCGACGATGAGGACGAATTGATAATTCCTGAAAAAAATCCGTTACAAACTTTGCAGTCAACTCCTTCGATGAAGGCAACATTAAAATATTTTATTGTGGTAACTGCTTTAATTGGGGTACAGGTTTTACTCGGAATTATTACCGCACATTATGGTGTTGAAGGACAAGCGTTTTATGGTTTGCCTCTGTCAGACTTTCTTCCTTATTCAATCTCGCGAACCTGGCACGTTCAATTGGCAATTTTCTGGATTGCTACTTCGTGGCTGGCTACCGGTTTATACATTGCACCGGCCGTTTCTGGTTACGAACCTAAATTTCAGAGATTGGGTGTAAATGTACTTTTCGGAGCTTTGTTGGTAATTGTAGTTGGTTCTTTATTTGGCCAGTGGATGGGAGTAATGCAGAAACTTGGTTTAGCAGAAAATTTCTGGTTTGGTCATCAGGGATACGAATATGTTGACCTCGGGCGTTTTTGGCAAATATTCCTATTTGCGGGTTTGTTCATTTGGCTGTTTTTAATGGTTCGACCTTTAATTCCGGTGTTGAAAACACCATCAGAAAGTCGTAACCTGATTATTCTTTTTGTAGTGTCCTCTGCCGCCATTAGCTCTTTTTACGGTGCTGGTTTAATGTGGGGGCAACAAACCAACCTCGCAATTGCTGAATACTGGCGCTGGTGGGTAGTTCATTTGTGGGTAGAAGGATTTTTTGAAGTTTTTGCAGCAGTGGTTTCCGCTTTTATATTTGTGAAATTAGGGTTGTTACGAATTAAATCTGCAACTGTAGCAGTACTCTTTTCAACCATCATATTTCTGGGTGGAGGTATAATTGGAACCTTCCATCATCTTTATTTTACAGGAACTCCGACCGGTGTTTTAGCTTTAGGTGCCACTTTTAGCGCACTGGAAGTAGTTCCACTTGTTTTAATGGGTTTCGAAGTTTGGCATAATTATAAAATTACAAAAGTAACCAATTGGCTTACTGCGTACAAATGGCCTATTTATGGTTTAATATCGGTAGCATTTTGGAACCTGGTAGGGGCTGGAATTTTTGGATTCTTAATTAATCCACCAACTGCATTGTATTACATGCAAGGGTTAAATACAACGGCTGTTCATGGTCATACCGCTCTTTTTGGAGTTTATGGGATGTTGGGAATTTCGTTAATGCTTTTTGTATTGCGTAACATGTGGGTGAATTCGGTTTGGAAAAATGGAGCGTTAAGAATTGCATTCTGGTCGATAAATATTGGATTGTTGTTAATGGTATTAATAAGTGTATTGCCGGTTGGATTGTTACAAACCGTTGCAAGTGTACAATATGGAACATGGTACGCACGGTCTGCTGAATTTATGCAACAACCACACATGGAAACATTACGTTGGTTGAGAGTAATTGGTGATACAATTTTTGCTGTTGGTGTAGCTGCACTTGTTTGGTTTGTTGCAGGTTTGTTGTTTGGTTGGTCAATTGATAAAGAAAAATCGGTTGAGTAATTCGGAATGAGTGAAAAAGTTTAGGTTTCCTTTTTGTGTTGAAATGAACGTTTCGAAAAAGGAAACTTAAACTTTGTTTTGAATTGATGAAATATTAAAGAATTAAAAATGAGTGAGATAAAAGAAAAAGCCGTTGGTGAAATTGTAAGAGAGAATTTTAAAGCAGCCGATATATTAAGTGAACACGGAATTGATTTCTGTTGCGGTGGAAAAATATCTCTGGCAACTGCGTGTGAAGAAAAAGGAACCGATGTAAATAAAGTGATTTTAGAATTAGCGAAACTTGAAGAAAGTGGTGCAACGGGTAGTTTAGATTTTGATAATTGGGATCTTGGTTTTTTAATCGATTTTATTATAAATACGCATCACAAATATGTTAGCAGTGCAATTCCTCAAATTATTCCTTTGGCACAAAAAGTTGCTGAAGTTCATGGAGAAATTCATCCTGAGGTAATTCAAATCAGGGATTTATTTGAAGGCCTTGCAGATGAATTGTTGTCGCACATGCAAAAAGAAGAGCAGATTTTATTTCCGTTCATAAAAAAATTGCTTGATTCTAATACATCGCAGGATGAGATTGATAATTTCCATTGTGCAACGGTACAAGGTCCTATTAGTGCAATGGAGGCGGAGCATGACAGTGCAGGAATAGTTTTAAAGGAAATTTCAATGTTAAGCCTTGGGTATACTTTGCCCGAAGGAGCCTGCAATACCTTTCGTGTTTTGTATGGCAAACTAAATGAATTTGAAAACGATTTACACCGTCATATTCATTTGGAAAATAATATACTTTTCCCAAAAAGTTTGAAACTGGAGTTGGAACTAAGTGTTTAAAATAGAGACCTTCGGTTAAAAATAAATTTAACTAAAAGTTATAGCGGTGGCATTTCAAGATTAAAATTGGAGTGCCACCGTTTTTTTTATACTGTTTATCGATTTTATGGTTTTGTAAAATATTATTTTTTTACTTTTAAGGAACTTTAAAATTGAAAGTAATGGATGGAAAAACAAAGGCTATTGTAGCACACATTTTTTTTATTGGATGGATTATCGCATTCGTAATAAATATGGGAGATAAAGATGAAATTACCAGTTACTATTTACGCCAAACATTAATTTTGCATTTAATTATGATTGTAGGATGGATTCCGGGTTTAGGAAATATTTTGGCTTTGGCGGCGTTGGTGTTTTTAGTTATTAGTTTGCTTTCTGCCATTCAGAACGAGAAAAAGGAGTTGCCCTTTGTTGGGAAATATTTTCAAGAGTGGTTTAGTGGCTTTTAATATAAAATAGATAAGAATAAAAAAAGACAGGTATAAGCCTGTCTTTTTTATTTGTGTAGAGAATAAATATTTTACGGATGTTTTTCATCGTTTTTGCGTTGTTCTCTGTACCTTTTCATCATGTAGATTCTAAAGTCAGTTTCAGTTTTGTACAGTTTTAATACTTTTTTGGGAGGTAATATATTAAGAAATTCTTCATTGTATTTTGTAAGTAAAGCACCTTCTTTTTGTGTACTTCCTGCATAATCTTTCGTTAATTGAATTATCTTTTTTTCAGAAAGTGACTCTTCTGATTCGCGCACCTTAGTTTCTAATTCGCGTCTGGCCGTTTGAGCTTCCCATCTCTCTTTTTCCATTTTATTATAAACCGGCCAAAATTTCTCTGCCTCAGTTGGAGTTAGTTCCAAATTCGATGTAAGAAAAGAAATCTTTTCAGAACGATACTTTTCTCTGCGGTCTTCATGCGATTTCTCTTGTGCACTCACAAACAATTGAGCAAAAATTAGAAAACTACAGGCTAATATAAATATGATTTGTTTCATGATAATTTTAATAATTGGTTGCTAAATATAATTCGTATTCAGAAACGTTTGTTCTAACATAACTAATTAGATCCTCATCGCTAAATTTAATTGAATTAGTTGGCTCTTCAAGCAAGGTATAAAAAGAATTTTCATCAATTCCTTCCAGATTAGTGCGGTATTGCATGTCGTTAATATCCAATAATTCGGTATTGTTTGAAACCTCATTTGGTACAAAGGTTTTTAATGGCCAATAAACCAGCATAAAAATTAATGCAAAACTAGCAGCCAAACCAAGAGCTGGTTTCAAGAATTGTATAATTCTATTTTGCTGATTGGGAACGGCCCTTTTCTCCGTCTCCAGTTTCATCTGAAGTCGTGCAGAAAAATCATCGAAATACTTATCCGGAGTCCCAAAAGGGTTCTCTTTTTTAAGCTTCGATAACTTGGGTGCGTTTTTTTCTAATTCATCCATTTTGTCCCATTTTAATGTTTGACTTATGCCGTTGTCAAAGGTTTAATGTCAAACTGTTATTCTATATTTTTTAAATGTTCTTCTATTTTTTTTGTTGCATGATGAAACGATGCTTTTAAGGCTCCAACCGATGTGTCTAACACTTGAGACATATCATTATATTTCATCTCATCGAAATATTTCATGTTAAAAACCAGGCGTTGTTTTTCGGGTAACTTTAATATTGCTTCTTGTAATTTTAGTTGAATTTCATCTCCATCGAAATACGGATCAGACATTAAATTATTCATTAAAAATTCGCTGGTATCGTTCATGGGCATAAAGCTTTTTCTTTTATTTGAATTAATAAAAGTCAGCGATTCGTTAGTTGCAATACGGTATAACCAAGTGTAAAGACTCGATTCCTCTCTGAAGTTTTCAATACTTTTCCAAACTTTTATGAAGGTGTTTTGAAGGATGTCATCGGTATCTTCGTGACTTAATACAATTTTTCTGATGTGCCAATACAACCGCTCCTGATATTTGTTTACCAAAGTATGAAAAGCAAGATCTCTCTTGTTCTCCTGTTTTAATTCGGCAACTAAATTACGATCGTCATTGTCCATTAAAAGAAACTTTAGAAATAGGACACCAATTTATTGAAATGGTTTAATAAGATTAAATTCTAAAATTTAATCCTTCCTCTTTTAATTGGTTATATATGTCAATATCAAACGAATAAAGTTTAGCTGCTCTGTGTGCAACATTCGTTTGTTTTTCATTGGTATCTACCAACAATTTCATATTTTGTATTTTCTTTCTGAAGTTACGGGTATCTAATTTTTTATCTAAGATAATTTCGTATAATCTTTGAAGTTGAGTTAATGTGAATTTCTCAGGTAACAGATGAAATCCAACAGGATGGTATTGTACCTCCTGCCTTAACTTTTTAAGTGAATTTTGTATAATTTCCTTATGATCAAAAATAACATCTGGTAAATCTTCTATGTCGTACCATTTTATTGCCTTTGCAAGAGGAGATAACTTTAGATCGTGGTAATCAGGATTTATTAATGCATAATATGCAACGGTTAAAACTCTTAAGCCAGGAACACGGTTTGTGTCTCCAAACGTTTTAACTTGAGTAAGATAAACGTTATCAATGCCGGTTGTAATTTGTAAAATCTTTTTTGCATATCCGTCTAAATCTTCATCTGCTTGCAAATGTAAACCAACCAGCCCCCAGAGCCTGTCAGATTTATGGGCAGGATTAATTTCAAAAATTTCTTTTATTTGTTCATTTTCTTTTTCTGGGTTTAAAAGCTGTTTAAGTGGTTCTATTTCACCTTGCCACAACAAAACATTTAACTTGTCGTTATTAAATCCAAAAATTACACAATCTACAGATATATCTTTTAAAACCATAATTTTCCTCCTTCCGACAAATATATGAATTGTTGTTTTGATACAAAATAATTATACAAGTTTATTTGTACTTGTTACAATATCAATTTACTATTTTTTTACATACTTGTAAGTTTTGTATAAAAATAGATTCAACAATGATTAATAGTTTACCTTTGCACCGCGAAAATTAAGATAAAAAAATGGCATTGAAATGTGGAATAGTTGGTTTACCCAATGTCGGTAAATCAACACTTTTTAATTGTTTGTCGAATGCAAAAGCACAGTCGGCAAATTTTCCTTTTTGTACAATTGAACCAAATATAGGGGTAATTACTGTTCCCGATGAACGTTTGGCTAAACTGGAAGTTTTGGTAAACCCCGAGCGTGTACTTCCAACTACTGTAGAGATTGTAGATATTGCCGGTTTGGTAAAGGGAGCGAGTAAAGGTGAAGGCTTGGGAAATAAATTCTTGGGAAATATCAGGGAAACAGATGCTATTATTCATGTGTTACGTTGTTTCGAAAATGAAAATATTACACATGTTGATACTACAATTGATCCGGTTCGTGATAAAGAAACTATTGATATTGAGCTGCAATTAAAGGATTTGGAAACGGTTGAAGGCCGGATTTCTAAAGTTGAAAAACAGGCTCGCACTGGTGGCGATCCTGAATCTAAACGATTGTTTAAGATATTGTCTGTTTACAAAGATGTATTGATGCAAGGAAAATCGGCGCGTACCGTTGAAGTTGACCCAGCTGACGTTAAGCTTGTTGCTGGACTTCAACTGTTAACAAACAAGCCAATTCTGTATATATGCAATGTAGACGAGCCTGCAGTAATTAAAGGAAATGCGTTTGTTGATGCCGTTAAAGAAGCCATTAAAAATGAAAGCTCGGAAATGCTAATGATTGCTGCGGCTACAGAAGCCGATATTGCAGAGTTAGATGATTTTGAGGAGAGACAACTATTTTTGGAAGATCTGGGACTGAAAGAATCTGGAGTAAATAAACTTATTAAAACGGCCTATAAACTCCTTCAATTAGAGACTTATTTTACAGCTGGTGTTAAAGAAGTTAGGGCGTGGACTTATCATAAAGGATATAAAGCACCGCAGGCAGCTGGCGTAATTCATTCCGATTTTGAAAAAGGATTTATTCGTGCCGAGGTTATTAAATACAATGATTTTATTACTTTGAAATCGGAGCAGGCTTGTAAAGAGGCCGGTAAAATGGCCGTTGAAGGAAAAGAATATGTTGTGCAGGACGGAGATATTATGCACTTTCGATTTAATGTGTAGTGAAGTTGGAAGACGGAAGTCCAAAGAATTCAAAAAAAGGGTTGACTAATTTATAAAGTCAACCCTTTTTTATTCAGTATAAAATGGAATTAGCGCTTTGGTTGTACGTCGCTTAAATCTTTAACAATTCCGTTTTTGTCAACTTTAATCTGAATGTCTTTTGCAATTTCCAGAACAATTGTAGTCTCTTTAATCTCAGTAATTTTTCCATAAATTCCACCTGTGGTTACAACTTTGTCGCCTTTTGCAAGACCTTCACGAAATACACGGGTTTCTTTTTGGCGTTTCATCTGTGGACGAATCATAAAAAAGTAAAATACAACTACGATTAATAACAGTGGAAGAAAACTCATTAGTGGATTTCCTTCTCCTCCTTCGGGTTGCATCATTAAAATAGTATTCAACATAATTTTTTAGTTTTTAATATATAATTTCTAAATTTTCGTTTTTAACAACTGCAAAAATAGCTAAATGTTTTGGTTCTTCGCAATTTGCATCAATTTCAATCGATTTAAATTGTTTTCCAAACATCCCCGACGAATCAAATTTAATTTCAATTAAACCGGTTTCGTTAGGTTTTATAGGTGTTTCTGGATATTTGGCATGTATACAACCACAATCGGTTTCAATAGTATTGATTTTTAAATTATGCTTTCCAATGTTGGTAAAAACAAAAGTAAATACCACAATCTCTCCCGATTCTAAGATCCCAAAATCGTGAATTTCTTCGTTGAACTCAATCTCTGTTATTCCAGTAATTTCTTCAGATTTTGTTGATTTATCATCCGAAGTCTCCTTTTTCTTAGAAACACAAGAAAAAAGAGAAAAGACAAGAAGTATAAGAACAAAGTTTTTCATTATTCTCCAATTAAACCACGACCAGCTTTATTGATTTTTCCTGAATTTTTTAAATCTTTTAATGTTTTATCTAAAAT
>JABMPI010000784.1 GCA_013203755.1 Bacteroidota bacterium | reverse complement strand
GGTTTAATATGAGTTACAGTTAACCTAAAAACAACCTATTTCCCCTTTTCCCACAGAAGCTTATTTTGCTGGTTCTACAGTTAATCATTTAACTATCTTTGCCGCCTTATTTTTAGATACAACATTCATGATTTCAATTGACGGGCTTGCAGTAGCATTTGGCGGAACAACATTATTTAAGGACATTAACTTTGTGGTAAACGAAAAAGACCGCATTGCATTAATGGGTAAAAATGGAGCAGGAAAATCTACACTACTTAAAATATTGGCAGGTGTTCAAACTCCATCCAAAGGAAAGGTTTCGGCACCTAAAGATTCTGTAATTGCTTATTTGCCGCAACATTTAATGGCAGATAGTAATCGTACATTGTTCGATGAAGCGTTGCAGGCTTTTTCTGCCGCTCTTAATATGCAAGCTAAATTAGATGAGTTGAATCATCAGCTTACGGTTCGTACCGATTACGAATCGGATGAATATAGTAGAATTATTGAACAGGTATCGGATTTAAGCGAAAAATTATATAGTCAGGAAGAAGCAAATTACGATGCCGAAGTGGAAAAGATTTTGCTTGGTCTGGGCTTCGAACGAAAAGACTTTCAGCGCTTAACCAGTGAATTTAGCGGAGGTTGGCGCATGCGTATTGAGCTGGCCAAGATTTTACTTCAAAAGCCCGATCTCATTCTTCTCGATGAACCAACTAACCACCTCGATATTGAATCGGTGCAGTGGCTCGAAGATTTTTTAGTAAATAATGCCAAGGCAGTAATTGTTATTTCGCACGACCGCACTTTTGTCGATAACATTACAAATCGTACCATAGAAGTAACAATGGGGCGCATTTACGATTACAAAGTGAACTACTCGAAATACCTCGAATTGCGCACGGAACGTCGCGAACAGCAGCAGAAAGCTTTTGATGAACAAAAAAAGATGATTGCAGAAACCCAACAATTTATCGATCGTTTTAAAGGAACATACTCCAAAACGCTTAGCGTACAATCGCGGGTAAAAATGCTTGAAAAATTACCGGTTCTGGAAGTCGACGAAGTGGATAGTTCACATTTAAGATTGCGGTTTCCACCGTCTCCGCGCTCAGGAAATTACCCGGTAATTGCCGATCAGGTTGAAAAATCATATGGCGATCACCTCGTCTTTTCAGATGCGACTTTTAGTATTCACCGAGGCGAAAAAGTTGCTTTTGTGGGGAAGAATGGTGAAGGAAAAACGACACTTGTTAAAGCAATTATGGGCCAGTTGGAATACAACGGTATACTAACCCTTGGTCACAATTCACTAATTGGCTATTTTTCTCAAAACGAAGCCTCGTTATTGGACGAAAAGCTCACTGTATTCCAAACCATCGACGATGTTGCAAAAGGAGATATCCGCACCAAAATAAAAGATATTCTGGGAGCATTTATGTTTGGCGGCGACGACTGGGACAAAAAAGTAAGTGTGTTGTCTGGCGGAGAACGCACCAGGCTGGCCATGATAAAATTGCTGCTCGAACCGGTAAATCTCCTAATTCTCGATGAGCCAACCAACCACCTCGACATGCGCACCAAAGACATTCTAAAACAAGCGCTGATGGATTTCGACGGAACTTTAATCCTCGTTTCGCACGACCGCGATTTCCTTGACGGTTTGACAAATAAAATATACGAATTTGGCAACAAACACGTAAAAGAGCACGACGAAAGTATCCGCGAGTTCCTCGAACGTAAAAAAATGGAACATTTGCGAGAATTGGAAAAATAGGAAAAAATAGTTCTGGAAACTTAAAAACTATTTTCCTCCATTATCAATAGTTTATTTAGCAATGTCAATACCTTTTGACTTAACAACGATAACACATAGAATTGCATCGACTCCGTTTTTCCGAAAAAAAAGTGAACTTTTAAATGGATAATTTTACTAAAACAAAATCATTCATGATAAGACAAAAGACTATTGTGAAATAATAGTAATTGTTTTTGAATGCTGAAATAGAAATGTATTAAAAAACTTTTATTGGTTATTTATTTGAATAATCCACTTCTTAATTTCTTTATCAATTCTTTCCAAATATTGCTGAAGATTTATAATCTATCATAATTTGGATTATTTTTTTGTAATTATGTTAAATCATACTTGGCCCACGTACTAATTTTTTTCGAATAATATTTAATATCTTCAGATAGCCAACATTTTAGTTGCCAAATACGCTTTTTTCCTGTAAATTGTAAGCGATATACAAGTATAATTAAGTTGTAACCAAAAAAATTAATCAACTATGAATAACCTATTTATAATTATAATTTTTTTCGTAATATCATTAGTAATTTTTAGTATTATCTCATCGAAGGACAAAAAACTAAAAACAACAAAATTCATTTCATTATTATATATAATTGTCGCTGGCATTATTATTGGAATTGGTGGTTTTCTGGGGAATAAGCATTTGCTGGTAATGTCCTATTCGACGGTATTTTATTTATTAAATGTTTGGATGTTAATATTAGGAATATCACATGTTTTGCTATTGAATAAATTATTACCATGGACATCAGAAAAGAATTTTTGGATAGGATTTTTCTTTACTCTGGTAATGGGATTAATTGGTGGGATCTTTCTTCTAATGGTATTTCAAATTTCAAAGTTTCATGTTTTTACGGGAATAAATCTTTTATCGTTATTACTATTTTTATTACCCTATATTTTTTATGGTTGTTTTATCAGCTACTTAAATATACCTGTAAAAGTTCTTAGAAAATGGTACTACCCATTTGAACAGCATGTTGAAGAGCCACATGATCGGGAAATGGAATCCCCACTTGTTGTTGGTTTCGAGTTTAAGAAAAAAACAGACAATGAAAACATGACGTCATTTAGGGCTAAGGCTCCAAAAGAGATGATTTTTGGAAAGTTGTTTTACTATTTTATAAACGACTATAATGATAGGAACACTGAAGAAAAAATTGAATATTTAGATGAAAACAATAAACCTGTAAGTTGGATTTTTTATATAAAACCAAAATTGTTTAGCAGCATCCGCTACATTGACCCGGAAGAAACAAACTCTTTTAATTTTATTAAAGAGAATGATATAATCGTTTGTAAACGTGTAATTGAAAATTAAAATAACCGTGAAAAAAATAAACCTTCCTGTTAATTGGAACGATGGAATGAAAATCAATAAAAATCATTTTATTGAAACTGATAATTACATTTCGCAGCAGGTAAAAAGTATATACTCGGCATTTACCAATCCCCTTAATTATGGAATTCTGTTACAACAAGAAGGAAACATTAATCCTTTAAATATTTATATCGATATTGATAACCAGGGATATGTTCATGTTAAGGTTCTAAATTGCAATGCGATTACCAGTAGCGGAGACAAAATTGAAATCCATGATAATCATTTTTCTGATAATGATTTGTCTAAAGCCATACCGGAATTTAAAATTAATCCTGAAGATATAAGCAAGAAGGAATATTATATCGCCCTTTCAGTAAATTCATTTGACAGGATTCCTTTTGGAGTGCCAGACCCTGAAGAAAATCCACCACGATTACCCTATGTATTACCCGGGTATTATTTATCGGTTCACAGTGTTGACGAAAAAAACACAATCCAAAGTGAACATTCGTTGATAATTGGGAAATTGATTTTTAATGAAACTAAACCCGAAATCGATGATAATTACATTCCTCCTTGCCAGGCTATTTATAGTCATCCTAAACTGGTTGAGTACCATTCGCAATTGATTAAAATAATGGGGCAAATAGAAATTGATATTGTTGAGATTTTGCATGGTATAAAAGATCGAAAACAAAGCGCAAATATTGCTGCATCTATTGCCGATGTTGCAAACTCGGTTCTTAATTTTATTGATGTTCATATGGTTGAATTGCGAAAAATTGCTAGATACCATCCACCTGTTTTTATTTTTGAACAAATGGCGGCACTTGCCAGGACCATAAATAACGCAATTAACAAACAGTCTTCTGCTGACAGAGAAGAGTTACTGAACTATATAATAGATTGGAGTAGCCTGAAACAAGGAGAATTTGAAGACCTTTTAAATAATACCATTGAATACAGGTACGACCATAATGACATTAATGAATCTATTAATAGTTTGACACCTTTTGTAAATTCTATGTCAAAAATATTTAACACATTGAGCAATCTTGATTTTATTGGAAAGAAAAAAGACCGCCATATTTTTGTAAAAGAACAAAAAGAAAAACCAGGGAGTAGTTTTTTGGTCGATTAAAAATAGTTTAAAATTAAAATGAAATATTATGGATCCTTTAAACAAGCAGGAAAGAACAGAAGCTTTTATAAAAATGATGGCATTTTTCCTTTTTGCAGTTATTGTTGCTGCAATTCCAATGTATTATGCTTTTCAATTGCCTGAAAAAGAAAATATATTGAATCAGACAGAGTACGATAATCTCTCTACTAAAATGGAAGAGATTAACAATTTTGAGATGGAATTTTTAATCAAAACAGATTCGGCAATCTCTCTTTTTAATGCATACAAGAATGAACTAGATGAATTGTCGAGAGATAAAATACAACTTCGATATTCCGATGTCACCAATAAAATGGAAGATTTTCTTGAAAAAATAGAAAACGATACCGTTAAAGCGCAACTATACGACAATATTATTTTCACCTATAATAATTTATTGAGGTGTATACTTAGTTACTAACTTT
>JABMPI010000001.1 GCA_013203755.1 Bacteroidota bacterium | reverse complement strand
TGACTCAGCTGAGTCTCGAACTCAGGACCCCATCCTTAAAAGGGATGTGCTCTACCAACTGAGCTACTGAATCATCCTTTGTTGTACCTTTGTTTTTCAAAGGCGATGCAAAAGTAATATTTATTTTTTTCCACACAAATCTAAAATTGTTTATTTCAAAAAAATATTCATTTATTTTATACTCTAAATAAACAAGAATAACATTACTTATTGATAATCAAAAAGATTCGAACATTTCTATTAAATGTAAAAAAATCTACCAATTCAGGAAAAATTTATAAAACCACAAACTTCCAGGTTTGATTCAAAAGAAAAGGGGTTCAAAAAAATTAAAAACTATGCAAAAGTTTGAAAGGATTCAATTTTAGTATTAGTTTTGATTTTTACAAACAAGACCAAACTTTTTGAAATTGGAGATAGCAAAAAACCATAATTAACCAGATGACTCTAGAGGGATACATCGTATTAGTAGTAGTATTTATTACTATTGTTGCCTTAGCCAAAGAAGTGATGCGCCCCGGGCTTGTATTTTTCTCGTCGGCAGTAGTTTTAATGGCTACCGGAATTATTACCGACAAAGAGATGCTTGCCGGTTTTTCCAACAAAGGAATGATTACTATTGGAGTGCTGTTTTTAGTAAGTGAAGGTATTCGGCAATCGGGAATACTAAACCGTATTGCACAAACCTATCTTCCACGCAAGCGTAGAAAAATGGTTTTTCTAATTCCGCAAATCATGCTTCCGGTTTCTATACTTTCAGCTTTTTTGAATAATACTCCGGTTGTAATTATTTTTGCCCCCATTATTAAAAAATGGACAGAGAAACTAAATCTATCTTCTAAAAAATTCCTTATTCCTCTTTCGTATGCCACCATCTTTGGTGGAATGTGTACATTAATTGGAACATCAACAAACCTAGTGGTTCATGGACTAATTATCGAGAATGGGTACGAAGGTTTTAGCATGTTTGAGTTAGGTAAAGTTGGAATTTTTATAGCCGTATTAGGAACTATTTATATGGCAATTGCAGGAAATAAGCTTTTGCCCGGAGAGAAAATACTTTTCAATACTAAAAGCTCCACAGAGTATAAAGATTATTATTACGACATAATAATTCCTGAGTCCAGCAAATTAATAGGATTGGAAATAAAAAACGGCAGACTAAAAGAACTTAAAAACCTGTTAATCAGAAATATTGAGCGAGACAGGAATATTATTGAAACCAAAAAAGGAAGTTTTCAACTTCTTGCCAACGACAAACTTCTGGTTGCCGGAAAATCGGATAGATTAAATTACATTCTTGCCAATGAAGAGGTAAAATTAAACAACATCGATTTATTAAACGACTTTCCTAAAAAGGATTTAAAACAATACGAAGCGGTTATTGCTCCGCGTTTCCCAGGGGTGGGCAAAACAATTCCGGAATTTAATTTTTACGAACATTATCAGGCAGTTGTAATTGCTATTCACCGAAATGGTGAAAGGATAACTTCGAATATTGGTAGTTTGAAACTAAAACCCGGAGACAATCTGGTTCTTTTAACTACCGACAAATTTATTCAGAACTGGGGCGAATCAAAAATATTCTATCTCACATCGTTTATTCGCGATTATCGAACAACCGGAACTTTTTGGAAAAAATGGCTTGCTTTTATCATTCTGCTTCTAATGGTGGTTGGCACAACAGTTGGCAAAATATTCAGCTCGCCGTCAGGAATTAATTTCGATATGTTCTATTTTGCTTCCATAGCAGCAATATTACTTATCTGGATGAAAATTATGCCCCATCAGAAATACACAAAGGCAATTAGCTGGGATGTACTTATAACCATTGCGTGTGCTTTTGCTATTAGCAAGGCCATGCAAAACTCAGGAACTGCTGAGGCAATTGCAAGAACTACTATAAATTTCTCAAAAGGATTTGGTCCTATCGGCGTTTTGGCTGCTTTATTTTTAATTACCGCAATATTCACCGAAATTATTACAAACAACGCGGCAGCAGCACTCGTTTTTCCAATTGCACTTTCTGCTGCCCTTCAATTAGGTGTTGATCCAAAACCGTTTTTTGTAGCCATCGCAATTGCTGCATCTGCCAGTTTCTCTACTCCAATTGGGTATCAAACAAATTTAATCGTTCAGGCAATTGGTAATTATAAATTCAGCGACTATCTAAAAATAGGTCTGCCACTTAATATTTTAGCGTTTATTTTATCGCTACTTCTGATACCATATTTTTGGAGTTTTTAGTCTTTAATTATTAATTTATCCTTTTTTTCTTTTCAATCTTCCCATTCAAAAAGATAGTGTTGGCAGAAAAATTTTATATTTGTCACCCTCAAAATAGTATTAACTGAAACAAAAAATATAGACATTTATTCATGAATGAATATAGTTTAACAAATCTACGAGAACTTGAAGCTGAGGCAATCCACATCATACGCGAAGTTGCAGCCGAATTTGAAAATCCAGTGATGCTTTATTCAATTGGAAAAGATTCATCGGTGATGGTTCGTTTGGCAGAAAAGGCCTTTTATCCGGGCAAAGTTCCATTTCCACTAATGCACATCGACTCTAAATGGAAATTTAGTGAAATGATTGATTTCCGTGAAAAATATGCCAAAGAAAAAGGCTGGAATTTAATCGTTCATCACAACCAGGAAGGTTTTGAAAGTGGAGTTGGTCCGTTTTCGCACGGGAGTAAAGTTCATACCGACTTAATGAAAACAAAGGCTTTGTTGGAAGGTCTCGACAAATACAAATTCGACGCTGCTTTTGGGGGCGCACGTCGCGACGAAGAGAAGTCCCGTGCAAAAGAACGTATCTTTTCTTTCCGCGATAAATTTCATCAGTGGGATCCAAAAAACCAACGTCCTGAATTGTGGAATATATACAATTCAAGAGTTCAGAAAGGAGAGTCTATCCGGGTTTTTCCAATTTCGAACTGGACTGAATTAGACATTTGGCAGTACATTCGTTTGGAGAATATTCCAATTGTACCACTGTACTACGCAAAAGAACGTCCGGTAGTAGACATGGATGGCAGTCTGATAATGGTTGATGACGAACGCATGCCAAAAGAATTACGCGACAAAGCCGAAATGCGCAAAGTTCGTTTCCGTACTTTGGGATGTTATCCTTTAACCGGTGCCATTGAATCGGAAGCAACAACTATCGAAGAAATTGTAGAAGAGATGATGACTGTTACCGTTTCGGAACGTACCACAAGAGTTATCGATTTCGACCAGGAAGCAAGTATGGAGCAGAAAAAACGGGAAGGATATTTTTAGTTGCTGGTTACGTGGTACTGGTTTCTAGTTAAAAAAAGAACACCAAGAATCGGGAAATAAGCAATGAGCAATAAATTATGGCTAGCTACAAAGATTTAGATATTTATAAAACAGCATTTGAATTATCAATCAAAGTTCATAAATTAAGTCTTGAATTGCCAAAATTCGAACTATATGAACAAGGCAGTCAGGTTAGAAGGTCTTCCAAAAGTATAAAAGACCAAATTGCTGAAGGATATGGAAGAAGAAGGTATAAGGCAGATTTTATAAAATTTCTTATCTATGCTCAAGCCTCAAATGATGAATGTCTAAATCAAATTAATACCATAATTGAATTATATCCGGAGAAAAAAGATTGGATAATATTAGGTTCAGATTATAATATACTTGGAATGAAAATTAACAAGTTCATTGAATACGTTGAAGATAATTGGAAATCGTAAAGAGCAACAAGCAACAAGCAACAAGCAACAAGCAACAAGCAACAAGTAACAAGCAACAAGTAACATGACAACAAAAGATACAAAACTCAACATTCAGGAATTTCTTGACCAAGATCAAAAGAAGGATCTTTTAAGGTTACTAACCGCTGGTTCTGTCGACGATGGAAAATCTACACTGATTGGTCGTTTAATGTTCGACAGTAAAATGTTGTACGAAGACCAACTGGATGCCCTGAAACGTGATAGCAAACGGATTGGCCATGCAGGAGAAGACATTGATTATGCACTGCTACTCGACGGATTAAAAGCAGAGCGCGAGCAAGGAATTACAATCGATGTAGCTTATCGTTATTTTTCAACTGCAAAACGTAAATTTATAATTGCCGATACTCCCGGACACGAGCAATACACTCGCAACATGGTAACCGGTGCTTCAACCGCCAACCTTGCCATTATTTTAATCGATGCGCGTTACGGTGTAATTACCCAAACCAAAAGACATACTTTTTTAGTATCACTTTTGGGGATTAAACACGTTGTGGTTGCAATCAACAAAATGGACCTGGTAGATTATAGCCAGGAGACTTTTGATACCATCAAAAGTGGCTACGAATCCTTTGTTGCTCCGTTGGATATTCATGATATTACTTTTATTCCAATTTCAGCATTAAAAGGCGACAACGTAGTTGAACCTTCTACAAAAATGGATTGGTACCGCGGAAATTGTATGTTGGAATTTTTAGAGTCGGTGCACATTAGCAGCGACAGAAATTTTACTGACTTACGTTATCCTGTTCAATATGTACTTCGCCCCGATATTAAATTCCGTGGATTTTCTACCTCCGTAGCTTCAGGAATAATCTCGAAAGGCGATGAAGTAATGGTTTTACCTTCGTTACAAAAGTCGAAGGTTAAATCGATTGTTACCTACGATAAAGAACTGGAATATGCCTATCCTCCACAATCGGTTACGGTAACTATGGAAGACGAAATTGATGTTTCGCGTGGCGACATGTTAGTTCATCCCGACAATTTACCCCGCATTGAGCGCCAGTTTGAGGCCATGTTGGTTTGGATGGATGAAACCCAAATGAACCTTTCAACACAGTTTTATATTAAACATGCCAGCAACTCGGCAAAAGCACGTATCGACGAGGTTAAATATAAAGTTGATGTTAACACCATGGATAAATCAAACATGGAAAACTTTAATTTAAATGAAATTGGCAGGGTGGTTATTACCACCACAAAACCGCTCTATTTCGACCCATACAAAAAGAACAAACAAACTGGTTCATTCATATTAATCGACCCGGTTTCGCATAATACTTGCGCCGTAGGTATGATTATCGACCGGTTGAGCAGCAAAAACCTGCCATCGAGGATTACCAATGTTGACAAAGAAAATATTGCTCTTGGAAAATCGTTGATTCAAACCAGCGAGCGTCGGGAAAAACTGAATCAACGCGGTGAAACCATTTGGATTACTGGCTTGCATGGTTCAGGCAAAAATGAATTGGCATTTAGTTTAGAAAAGAAACTGTTTGAAAACGGTGCTACAGTGGTTTCAATAGACGGAAGTTCTGTGCGCTCGGGATTAAACCGTGAGTTGGATTTTACACCTGCCGACCGCGCCGAAAACTTACGCCGGGTAGCTCACATTTGTAAATTACTAAACGACCAGGGAATTATAACAATCTGCTCATTTATCTCGAGAAACGATTCGTTACGCAAACAAATTGCAGAGATTATTGGAGAGGAACGTTTCCACCTGTTTTATATGAATGCAACCCTGGATTATTGCAAAAACAACAAACCGGAATTGTATGAATTAGTTGAACAGGGAAAAACAGAGAACCTTCCGGGTGTTGATTTAGAATACGATGAACCAAACAATGCAAAACTGGTTTTTAAACCCGAAGAAAATGAGCTGAACATTGACAAGGTTTTAGACTATTTAGCTGCAAACAAAGTGTATCCAATTCAATAAGAAATTCTACATCAGAAAATACATTGCCCCGGTGAACTTAAAGTTTATCGGGGCTTTTTTTTATACTATACTCAAACCAAATAGCTTTTCGGTTTTTATACTTGTTCTTTTTATCCACACCTTCATTAAAAAACTTTGTAGTAACCTGTTA
>JABMPI010000783.1 GCA_013203755.1 Bacteroidota bacterium | reverse complement strand
TTCAGATTACCCATTTACACACGACAACAACTGGTTTATCAGCTATTTTGTAGAATCTAATTTAAATGCCCTGGCGATATTTAATAACAATCCCGATTTGCAGGAAGGATTAAATTATATTTCCGCTTTGTTCGAAAACGATGATTACATAAAACTGGACAAAACAAATATTAATAGTTTACAAATCAGCAAATTAAGCGAGTACAATACAATTTTTTTAATGAATTTAGAGAATTTCTCAAGCGGTTTTTTAAATGAATTGGAAAAAGCAGTTAAAAATGGAACTTCAGTAGTTTTGTTTCCCGGAAACAGAAATAACCCCAATTTCAACAATACTTTTCTTAGCCAGTTTAATGCTAACCGTATTATCGGAACAGACTCTACCAAACAAAAAATTTCAGGCATCGATTTCGAGAACAATTTTTTCAAAGATGTTTTTAAGAAAAAAGAACAGAATCCGATCTTTCCGGAAATAGACGGGCACTTAAAATTCGAAAAAAACATTCGCACTTCGGAGAGTCGTTTACTCTGGTTTCAAAACAACGACAAAGCACTGTCTACACTAAAATACGAAATGGGAAAAGTTTGGGTTTTTAGCTTCCCTTTAGAGAAGAAAAACGACTCTTTTGCACACGATGTTTTATTTGTCCCAACCCTTTACAACATTGTATTAAATAGTATCCCCGATCAGGAAAATTCGTTTATTGTTGGGCAAAACACATTTTACGACCTTTCGAAAGATGAAAATATAAACCTGAATTCATCTATAGAAATTGAAAATAAAGTTAGCGGAGAGAAATTTATTCCCTCAAAAAATGTTTCTACCCGTGGAACGCGTCTCGAATTTGCAGAACAAATTTCGGAAGCCGGACATTATCTTATTCAAAACGATAATTCCATTCTTTCGGCAATGGCTTTTAATTACAACCGCAAAGAGTCCGATTTGCGATATTTCAACAGTATTGAACTGCAGGATAAAATCGAGGTTCTTCAATTAAAAAACGCCACAATTATTAGCAATGTTGAAAGTAATTTTTCAGAAGTTTTTGAAGATATTCAAAATGGCAAACAACTTTGGGAAATTTGTATTCTGCTTGCACTCCTTTTTATCTTAATCGAAGTTTTAATTTCACGTTTTTGGAAATAAACTACGTTTAGTTTTCTGCCCTGCTCCCGCGCGATTATATCGCGTGGTTTTATATAAGCAAGAAGGTAAAGGAACGCGATACAATCGCGCACCAGCAGGGCTTTTAATCCTTTTAATACGACACTGTTTTATATCCTTTTTTAAGATAACGGGTAAGCGGAACCCCCATTCCTTTAACGTCTATTTCGCAAACTTTAAGTTCGTCGGTAACACCATACATATTAGAACAGGCCACACAAGCCTCTACAATAATTCCATCTTTTTTCATTATAGCCACTTTCTCTTTCACTTCAGAATTCTCAGCAAGAAGTTTCTCTGAAGGGCCCCATGCAACCAATATAACCTCTTTAAACCATTTGTATTTTTTTGCTGCGTGTGCATACATTAAACACGATTTTATTGCAACATCAGGATCACCGCTTGCCCACAACACAACAAGAGTATCTGAAGCAGTAGCGATTTCAACCTCCTGGGCATTCAGAATTTTTACAGAGCTCACTGCAAATAAAATGACAAGCATTAAAAAATTAAGTTTCATATCAGTTGTTTTAAATTAAAGGTATAACGTTAAAGTAAAACAATAATAAGCGAAAATTCGCTAATTAGCTATTTATGCAAATGCAAAATGGGGAAAGGGTTTGTAATCCATTCAGTAAGAATACTGAAACACAATTCTTCTCCATTGCTTTGAGGCACCCAAAAATGAATAAATAAAAAGTGTAATTAATTTAATAAAACAAAGTCAAATTAACAGAAGCTTTACAAGGTAAACGACAAATTGAAAATACAGAATTATAATTACAGTGTAAAAAATATGGCCCGAGAATCCAAAACTTCAATAAGAAAAAATAGTGCTAAACTAATTTTGTCTGTTATCTTGTTGATGCTATTAAATTATGTATTACACTCCTTTATTCAAGACAAAACAGATTTTCACCTAAGTAAATTACTAGCCTTTGAAACTGAATTTCAAATAGGTTTGGCAAGAACAATTTTTATTGGAATTCCACTATTGGGATTTATACTGGGACTATTTGCAAGTTTTATTCCATTTAAGAAACTGAGCTATAAGCAAAAATATATTAATACCGCATTAATTTTGACTCTAATTCTGCAAACCATATATTTTATTCTTGGACTAGCAGGACAATTAATAAACTAACTATTGCTAAGCGCATAAGTGATTCAACGGGTAAATAATTGCCAGTGCTTAATCTTGCAATCATAAGAAAACAAAAAAGCTGCCCTTTTCAGAACAGCTTTCAAATATCTTATTATTGAGCAGGTGACTTGGAGTCACCTGCTCAATAGTCTTTACTAATTGGTTTATTCCGGTTTTGGCATCTCCAATAATCTGTCTGCCATGGCATCGGCCAATTTTAGAAGCTCCTCTCTGGTATTTACTTTTAATGCCCCTTTTTCTTCAATGGGTTCGTAAACCTGCTCCCACTTAATTTTTTCGGCAAAAGTTTTTAGGTTTTTTACACCACCGCCATTCCACGAGTAATTTCCAAAAATACCCAACAAGTGGTTTTTTGGAGCCATGTGTTCTATGGTTGTAAGCAATGTTTCTACATTAGGGAACATCGCGTTGTTGTACGCTGCACTTCCCACAATAAAACCTTTGTATTTAAATATATCGTTGATAATGTATGATGAATGTGTTTTGGAAGAGTCGTAAACGCGAATGTTCTTAATTCCACGTTCAGCAATTCTGCGTGCAATTACTTCCGCCATTTTTTGCGTGTGTCCATACATCGAACCGTAAACAATAACCACTCCCTGATCTAAATCGTAGGAACTCCATTTATTGTAACGGGTAAGAATCCAATCTAAGTTGGTACGCCAAACCGGACCGTGCGTGGCTGCAATCATTTTAATATCCAGCGGAGCCAATTTTTTTATAGCGCGTTGAGTGTGCGGACAATATTTACCCACAATATTGGTAAAATACCTCATCACTTCCACTTCATAAAAATCGAGATTAATTTCGTCGTCGAAAATACCTCCATCCAAAGTTCCGTAACTTCCAAAAGCATCACCCGAAAAAAGAATTTTATTAGTCTCTTCGTAGGTAACCATGGTTTCGGGCCAGTGTACCATCGGTATCATCTGAAATTGCAATTTGTGCTTCCCCAAATCCAGCACAAAATCGTCGTGCACCATCAAGGTATTTATAGGTTTCATGTAATAGCTTTCAACAAAACCAAAGGTTTTTTTATTTCCTACTAAAGTAATGTTCGGATATTTTTGAACAACTGCTTTTAACGCCCCGGAATGGTCTGGTTCCATGTGATTAATAATTAAATAATCAACCTGCCGGTCACCAATAATTTCTTCAATATTATCTAAGTAGTCATCAATAAAGGAGCGCTCAACAGTATCTATCAATGCAATTTTTTCATCGACAATTAAATACGAACTATAGGATATCCCATGAGGAATGGGCCAGATGTTTTCAAACAAATTGGTACGTCGGTCGTTAAAACCCAAATAATAAATATCTTCAGCAAGATTTACTTGTTGCATAATGTGGCTTTTATTCTATTTAAGAGATACAAAATTAATTAATTTAGGCTGAATGGGTAACAATTTATTTTTTTAAGGTTTATTTAAAATGTGAGTTAACGTAATGTTCGTTTTAGAAGATTGTTAAGATTGAGGGGATTGAAAAAAGATTTATAGGGTAATTAATCAAATTCAATCTTTCATCAATCTCCTTTTTCAATCTAACTCAATATTATCAATCCCTTCAATCTACTCTAGATGATTTTATTTTATCTTTGATGTCTAAAATTAATTTTCAAATATGACCATCGATCAGAAAAGTAGCGCAATGATATTTCCCCGTATTGGAAAGTTTATTATCATCTTTTTCGCCTTTGCTCTTGTTATAGTCGGAATACGTGCTTATCAACTTTACGGGTATGTTTTTGCTAAAAACGTAAAATCGGAATACATATTACTGATTCCTGAAAATTCAACTTACAGTCAGATTTCGGATAGCCTGCAAATAAACGATATATTAGTAAACCAAAAGGCGTTTAAATGGGTGGCTAAAAAGAAAAGTTATCCAACAAATATAAAACCTGGTCGTTACCTTTTAAAAATAGGAATGAACACCAATCAAATTGTAAATATGCTGCGGGCAGGCATTCAAGAGCCGGTTGATGTTACTTTTAACAACGTACGTTTTAAAGAAGATCTGGCGGGGAAGGTGAGTAAGTATATTCAAGCCGACTCCATTTCAATCTTAAATCTGTTTTCTGATGAAAAGAAAATTAAAGAGTACGGATTTAATACGGAAACCTTTCGGACAATGTTTATTCCAAACACCTACGAATTTTACTGGACCACCTCTGCCGAAGAATTTGCTAAAAGAATGAAAGTAGAATACGACCGTTTTTGGAATGAATCGAGAAAAGCAAAAGCAGAAAAAATAGCTCTCTCTCCCGAAGAAGTTACTACTCTTGCGTCAATAGTTCAATCGGAAACAGTAAAAGCAGATGAATTAAAAACAGTTGCCGGATTATACATTAACCGTTTAAAAAAGGGCATTCGATTGCAAGCCGACCCCACAATAAAATATGCAGTTGGCGACTATTCTTTAAAACGGGTTTTAACGATACACCTCGAAATTGAGTCGCCATACAATACCTATAAATATGCAGGATTGCCTCCGGGACCAATTGCATTTCCCGAAGTGTCGGCTATTGATGCCGTTCTAAATTTCGAGGAACATAAATATTTGTACATGTGTGCCAAAGAAGATTTTTCCGGCTACCATAATTTTGCCAAAACCTTAATAAAGCACAATAGAAACGCTGCAAAATATAGAAGAGCTTTGGATAAGAACAGAATTTATAAATAGTAGATTTCCTTCAAATTAAAACGAATTAATCCGAATCTCAATTTTATTCATTCCCGGATTCAAACGAATTGAATCAAAAGAAAGATTTACCAGTTCGCCATTTAATGTAACCACATCTTCAGCAGAAAATCCGGCACTAAATTCTCCCACAACATTGGCCGGTAAAACAATTGAATATTGAGTTAACCGATTACTTACACGTTTATATTCCCCTTTAATTTGTCCTTTTATTGTTGGCATTACAATAGAACTGTTTTTCAAATTACCCATTTGAGGTTTAATACTAGCCACTCCAAATCCGGGAGTTTTGGGTTGAATTCCCCATAAACCGCGAGGTATAATATTAGCAGGAGCTGCTCCCCAGGCATGGTTCCAGTCGGAGTTTGGTTTGTATTTCATATCCCAGGCTTCCATCGAAATGGTTGATCCCACTTTAATCATGTTGTACCAACTCCGATCGTTAGTGGCAGTCATTAATTCCAGAGCATAATCGGCGGCACCTGCATTATACAGAGCCTCCATTAAAAACTGAGATCCATAAACACTGCATCCCATTCCGCGGGTTTTTAGATAATCTGCAACACTTTCTTTGTAAGCATCCGGCACAATTCCAAAAGCCAGTGGCATCATATTGGCATGCACCGAACCGTGATCTGTGTCAGCACCATCCGTGTAATATCCCCCATCGGCATTAAACAGCTTTTCGTTGATGGCTTTTTTTGCTTTTGCAGCCCTCAATTTGAAATCCAATTCCTCATCAGGTTTATTCATTAAATGGGCAAATTCAGCCATTATCAACATATTTTTATAATAGAAACTATTGATTACCGTATTAATAGGAGTAAATACAAAACCATCGCGTTCGCCTTGTGGCCAGTCTTTTGGCAGTTTCCAGCCTGTGTCTTTTTGTGCAGGTGGCCAATCCACAATATCCCTCACCCGCTGCGTGGTATCGGCAAAACCCAATTTTGCCATAAATACACCATTTAATTTGGGTGAAGATGTACTTATTAATCCTTCTTCAACTTCCAACTCCAACAATGTTTTATGTTTTAGTGGCTCGTAATATTTTTTGATGAGTTCCGTGTTACCGGTGTACATATAATCCTGATAAAACATCAGCGCAACATGTAACTGCCACTCGGTTGGCCAGGTTGGAAAATCCATAAAATATTCAATGGTTTTTCGTGCAATGGAATATTCATTATCAACCGAATAGTGGCTTAACTGATTCAAATAAGCGTCTGCCTCGTAAGGAATTCGTTCGCGATCGCCATCAACATAATATCCGGCAAAAGTGGTTGCTTTTATTGAGTATTTGCAGAGGTCCCAAACCTGATTCAGAATTTCGTTGGAGCTTTTGAATGAACTGCTGCTATTATCGAAATAATTAAAATACGCCAACTGGGTAAGATCTTCGGCTTTCAAGTCTTTCGCCCCTTCAATTTCAACATACCGAAAAGGAAAAATTACGGGAAATGAATCGGGCAAAGCAACAGCAGCAGATTTTGTGTTACGTTCATTTAATTTTAATTCAACTTGATAATTTCTTTTCCCGGGAGTAACTTTCAATTTCACTTCCTGATAACGAATGGTTCCTCCCGGTTTTTGGTCTATTTTTCCATCTACTAATTTTTCACCCAAACGAAGGATTAATGTTTCCGGGTTTTTTGCTGAATAAGAGATTTCCAGTGTTCCAAAAGCATCTTTCCCAAAATCGACAAAGTAACTTCCATTGGTATTCTGTTTAAATGCGGAAGGTTTAATTCTTTCAATTTGAAAATAGTTGTGCGACGTTAGTTTGTCTCCAAATGCACCGGTTTTAAAATGCTGAACCGCCGAATATTCTGAAAGCCGGTTATCCTGATCAAAAATCCGAACCCGCCAATAATAGTTTGTGTTTGGTTTTAACGGTTCTCCTCCAAATTCGATATCAGACGATTTGCTGCTTTGCACTCGCTTACTGTTCCACACATCGCCAATATTTTTATCGCACAAATCTTTACTTGAAGAAACCAAAACCTGATACGCTTTTTGAATGACAGCTTCCTCTGGAACTACCCAACTAAATTCTGGACTACTATCAATAATTTCAGTATAACGCGGATCCCGAATGTATTCCACAGTCAAACCTGTTGGAACTCCGGAATATGGATCAGCAAATTTTTGTCCCAATTGGTCGTTTTTAGCACGAAATTCCAACAGCACTTTTTGGTATTCATCTTTGCCGGCGAGGTTGTTTATTTCTTTTGGGTCGTCAACTAAATTGTATAATTCTTCATAAGACTTGTTGTTAATGTAACGCAAATATTTCCATTGGGCGGTGCGCACTCCTTCACTTGGCGGAATGTTATCAAATTCCCAAAGATGCTCAACTAAAATGGTGTCGCGATACATTGATTTTTCAGATCCTGAAACAATTGGCACAAGACTTTTTCCTTGATAAGTTGAAGGAATTTCCACCCCTGCCAAATCTAAAATTGTGGCCGGCACATCAATGTTCAAAGCCATGTCGGTAATATCCTGATGCTTTTGTACACGCGGATCAAAAATAATTAACGGCACCCGAATCGAATTATCGTACATCAGCCATTTCCCGGCCAGTTGACGTTCACCCAAAAAGTGACCGTTATCGCCCATTAAAATAATTACTGTGTTTTTATCTTGTCCCGTCTCCTTCAGTTTCTTTCTTATTTTAGCAATTTCCAAATCAATTCCCTTTATCATTCGGTAATACCCTTTTACACTGTGTTGGTATTTTTCGGGAGTATCATAACGCCAGGTCCAACGCAAACGGTTAAAACCCTCCCGAACCGGTAAAGGCAATTGGTTAAAATATTTATCGTCGCCCAATTCTGCTGCAGGCATTTCCATATCCTGATACAAACGGTTTGGTTCTTCCTGCCAGAAATATTGATCCGGGGCATTGTCGTGGGCATGCGGTGCGCTAAAACTCAACGACAAACAATACGGTTTATCCGAAGGTGCATTTTCAATAAAGTCCAATGCTTTTTGCCCGGTATAACGAGTGAGATGAACAGTGTCTTTACCCAAAGTTTTATAGTAATATCCGCGACGATCTGGAAATCTACCATTGCGATCATAGCTTTCAATAACATCAAATAGTTGATTCATCCCGGGATATTTCACTCCAAACTTTCCATAAAAACCAGTATAATAACCTGCCTCTTTTAATAATTTGGGATACGCCAATTCCATAAATTCACTTCGTATGTTTCCGGTTTGAAAGGTGTATTTATGCGTACGTTCGTGTACACCACTAAAAATACTGGAACGACTGGCTGAACAAATTGGGGTGGTTACAATGGCATTTTGAAAATAGACACCACTTTCTGCCAAATTATCCATTTCGGGAGTTTGGATGATTTTATTTCCTGCATATCCCAGTGCGTTCCAACGCTGATCATCGGTTAAAATGAAAATGATGTTGGGCTTTTCGCCACTTTGTTTTCCTTTATTCTGGCATGTTGCTTTTTGCACATTTCCCATTAAAAAGAAGCATAAAAACAACGCTATTATCAGATTTCGTATCATTGGTTTATTATTATTATATTTTTTCATTGTTCTTTGTATTTTCAATCCATTCCCTAAAAAAATAAAGAAACCATATTTTAAGATTTTGTGTATCCTGTTGCATCCCATCAAAATTGAATATTCATTTTTTTAATTTCTTATTGCATTATTCTTTTTGTAAACTCGGTATAATTGACTTATGATACTGTTGTCCTTTTTTAACTGCCGATTGTGGGGCAATTCAATTTGGACTCATTTATCGATGGCTATTTTATTTTAATCGCCTGCTCAAAATCATTTTTCATTTCATAAGGCAACTTCCAAATATTACCTTCAAAATCGCCAAAATAGAGTTCCGATTTACTCAACTTGTGCGAGTCTCCATCGGCCCAGAAAAAACAAAATGGTGCTTTATAATTTACCGGACGACGAACATAAGAATGACTCAATTTACTTTTTTTTGTGAGCTTTTTTATTCGTTTCCAGGTTTCTCCTTTATCCTTTGATTGCCATATGGCCAGCTCACCACCAGCGCCCCATTTTTGTGGTCCGGGTTCGGTTGGCCCAACAATTTTCCATTCTTTATCTGAAATAAAAAGACTCCCCATATCATAATTATGATCGGAAGTTGTAACAATCCTGGTTTTCCAGTTTTGACCGTCCCATTTCGTAATGCACCATTCGCAGGGTGCACTTTTGGGCCCGGGTTCGTGACCGTTGCTTCTTATATACAAACAAACCGGATTTCCGACGATATCAAATCCCATATCTTTCAAATACACATTTTTACCTATTGAAGTGTAATCTACAGCCCTTGCAGGAGATTCACGCTGAACAAGTGGAACTTCAAGTTCAACTCCGCCTACACTCGTCCACGTTTTTCCAAAATCGGCAGACTGTAAGTAATACAAGTCTGTTCTTTTATCTACATTTCCATTGGGATGCCGGTTAAAAAAAGTTCCAACTACTTTACCATCAAAAATATTACTGGTTTGATAATGGCCCGATTTTCCACCATCATTTACTGGAATCACTGCCAGCATTTTATCATCCGTCCAGCTTAATCCGTCTTTGCTGGTTTCGAAATACAAGTGCCGCACGCCGGTGTATTTTGTAAAGAAATGGAAATAACCATATTGTGTGTTCCAGGGTTGCGGATAGGTCATCTCC
>JABMPI010000078.1 GCA_013203755.1 Bacteroidota bacterium | reverse complement strand
ATGCGTGGAGGTTCGAGTCCTCTCCTCGGTACAAGAAACCCAATGAAAGTTGGGTTTCTTAATTAAAAGTGACAAGTGAAAAATTGAGAGTAAAGGTGAGAGGAAAAAGAATGTTGGAAATTGATAGCTAGTTTATTATTGTGGTCTGAAGTACTCTAATTCAATCAGACTTTTCGTGTCCAATCGTTTTTGAAGACGGACACAACAGCATAGAAAGGCTGACACCCATTCTAATATATTTTTTACAAATATTTTGTAAGTTTAGATGTAATTTTTATAGTTCATCAAATCATTTTGAAAAGAGATAAAGAATAGGAATGTCAATATGGAGACTTTGATTTTGAGACGAGTTTTGAGGCTGTTTTATTGGTTTTGGAACGGGTTTTTGAGGTAATTTTTGAGAGTTTCAAAAACGGTGGTTATTTGGACAAATGGTATTTAGGGAACTAACCGCTCATTTATAATCTCATAGATATTCTTTTATTTTTCAGCAAACCCCGATTCCGGCAGTTAATATGTAATAGAATTACACCCAAACCATGAATAAATTTTGATTGAATTAAAAGAAAATATTTAACCAGCAACAGATATGAACAACACTTTTATAAATCCAAACTATAACGAGCAACACATTATCCAAAAGGATTCCTGTGGGGATTTCGTTTTGACAAGCAAAGATGACGGAATGATGAAATATTTATCCAATTGTTGTTAACTCACAGCTCACAAGATTGATTCTAAATTTATACGACCAAATATGGTAAAACGACCTCGACAACATCAGATTGAAGACTTATCAAGAACAAGATTTAATTCAGTACTTCCAAGAAATTGGGTTTATCGTGATAAGACAAAAGACTACGGAATTGATGGTGAAATAGAAATATTTGATGAAAATGATGAAGCAACTGGGTTTGTTTTTTTAATTCAATTAAAGGCAACCATTTCAAAAAAAGAGATCGATTCAAGAAAAGCAAAATTAAAGGTAGATACTATTAGATATTATTACAAATTAGAATTGCCAGTTCTAATTGTGCGATATTCTGAAAGTTACGATAGTATTTATTTTAAATGGGCGCACTCTATAGATATATATGAAAAAAATAGTAATACTAAAACCATGACGGTAAATTTTTCTGAAACTGATAAATGGAAAAGCAACTCACCAGCAGAAATCGAAAATTATTTAAGAAAAATCAAAAATATAAAAGATGGTTTTTTTAAATTCCCTATCCCAACAAGTACTATCATTAAAGATAGTGTCATCAATAAATTTCCAAGAGGAATTCTTATGTCATCTTTTCATACAGTATTACATAAGTTTCCTGAATTTGTTTTACTCGAAAGCAATTCAAACAAATCTATGCTTCATATTCTTTTTACATCTGACAAATTAGTTATTAATCTTTCTTCGATTTTTACCTGTACATTTCCTGACATCAAAAAATATGATCGCGAAAATTTTTTCAGAATTGTAGCTATTAATTCGTTTATTGGGCTTGCTTATGGTTTATCGAGAATCGGGCAATTCGAAAAAATGACTCATCTACTACTTGATATTAGAATTAGAGAATCTGTTCTCCTAGATGAGCGACATCTGATTTATTTCCTGCCTATAATGTTAAGCACATCATATTTTGATGAAGTTTTGGATGCTATAAGTGATACAACTATTGATGAAGCTAACAACATGCTCGAAATTCTTACACAAGCACTTGTTCTCAAATATAAAAACCCACAGGATAATGTACAAAAAGATAAGATTGAAAACTTTTTAATTAAACTTCTGAATAAATATATAATACAAGAACATAATTCACAAATAGGAATTTGTCATTATAATTTAGGTAATCATTATAGAGTTTTCAGTAATTATAAGAAGTCAATATATCATTATTTAATTGCAAGAAAATATGAGAATAAATATCTAAAACAACATTACTACTTCAAAGAACTTGGAGGATCATTTTTCAAAATTCAAAAATACTATTATTCAGTTATAATGTATGAAAAAGCAATTAAGCTGATCCCAGTCTCTTTTATTATCAAAACTGACCAACGACAATTAAATTTACCTCTCGTATTGTCGTTAATCACAAAACAAAAGTGTATTGTCAATTAATATGAGAATTTGTTATAAATGTGTT
>JABMPI010000782.1 GCA_013203755.1 Bacteroidota bacterium | reverse complement strand
CCCATCTCCGAATCGATGGCGCCATAATGCCATTTGGTTTGATCTTCCATAAAATCAACACCTTTACCTTTTACCGTTTTGGCAATAATAACCACTGGTTTGCCTTTTATTTCGTGAGCGGTTTCAATTGCTTTGGCAATTTCGTTGAAATCGTGTCCGTCAATCACCAAAGTTTCCCACCCAAAAGCTTTCCATTTTTCTGGAAGGGGTTCAATGCTCATTATCTCTTCCACCGGGCCGTCAATCATGTGCATGTTGCGATCCACAAAAACCAACAGGTTATCTACTTTGTGGTGGGCTGCCATCATTATAGCCTCCCAGTTTGAACCTTCGTTTAGTTCGCCATCGCCAACAATACAATAGGTATAAAACTTTTTGTTTTGAATTCTGGCTCCCAATGCCATCCCAACACTCATGGGTAATCCATGTCCCAATGACCCGGTTGATGCATCGCATCCAATAATTTTATTTCCATCGGGGTGCATGCCAAAGGGCGATTTAAATTTATTAAAGGAATCTAAAAGTGATTTGTTAAAAAATCCCCTTTCAGCCAAAACCGGAACGTATCCAATTGCACTGTGTCCTTTGCTTAATACAAATCTGTCGCGATCAGGATTGTCAGGATTTGCAGGATCCACATTCATGTATTTAAAATAGAGCGTAACCATAATATCCAGTGCGCTCATTCCTCCACCAATATGTGCACCCCCGGCTTTCATTGTGGTATCGATTATTAAATGCCGAATGGTACGTGCGGTTTCTAAAAGTTTTTTATGTTCTTCGTTTGTTAGCATGTTCCGATTTATTATTGATTATTTTCTATTTTTTAATGGCCTTAAAAGCTTCATCAGCAATTTTTAATGTTTGTGCCAGGTCCTCATTGGTGTGTGCCGCAGAAACAAACCAGTTGTGGTGCGATGTAAAATAGTCACCGCGTTTGGTACATTCGCCGCACCATTTTTGGTGCAACATTAAACTTGGGTCATCGGTTATTCTGAAATAAGGCATTGCCGGGTGGCCAGACATTTTCATGTTGTAGCCGTGATCTTTTGCCAATTCAATTAAACCATTTCCGAGTTTTGTGCCATAGTCAAACATTTTTTCAACGGCCTTCGTTTCCTTTAACTCACGAAGTGTAGCCAGCGATGCTGCCATTGGTTCTGCCTGATACCAATAACTTCCGGTATGGAAAACATTACTTGCAGCATTTTTCATTTCATTGGTTCCAACCAAAGCAGAAATTGGATAACCGTTGGCAATGGCTTTACAGAAAGCAATTAAGTCGGGTTTAAAACCAAAGTATTCATTAGATCCGCCGTAGTCTAAACGGAATCCGGTACGAACTGCATCAATAATTAAAACTACACCTTCGTTTTTACAAAGTGCTTCAACCTTTTTCCAGTAGCTTTCAGCAGGTAATTCATTGTCGGCAAAAGTAGGGTGGTGGTACGGTGTTGAAATAATACCGGCAACTTCACCTTTGTGTTCGTGCAAGTATTTTTCCAGTGCTTCGTAATTGTTCCATTCGCCCATTACAATATCTTTGTTATCGCCAAATGTAATTCCGTGGTGGTCGGGCGATTGCGACCAGGGAGCAGTTCCGTGGTATCCCCCTTTTAAACGAATAATTTTATCGCGACCCGTGTGAGCACGAGCTACCATTAAAGAAAAAGTAGTCATGTCGGCACCATTTTTTGCAAAGAATGCCCAGTCGGCAATGTCAACGGTATCTACAAACTCTTGTGCCAGGTCTACCATAATTTCACCCGGTGCAGGTCCGCAATTTACTTTTTCGCGTTGAGCAGTTGCAGCAGCATCAATTTTATCGTTGTTGTAGCCTAAAACCATTGGTCCGTAGGCACACATGTAATCTATAAATTCGTTGCCGTCAACATCCCAAAAACGCGATCCTTTTGCTTTTTCAACATAAAAAGGATAGTCGCTTACCGGAATTAGCGGGGCAGGACTAAAATGTCCGTAAATTCCACAAGGAATAACTTCGGATGCTTTTTTAAATAGTTCCTGCGATTTTTTATATGTATACGTTTTCATAATTTTAAAATTGGTTGGAAGACCAAAGACCGAAGTTGAAATCGAAAAGCCGGAAATCTAGTCAACCACAGTTGTGATTATTGCCAAATCAAATTTGTTTTATAACATTCACTACTACACGTATTTTTGAACCTTGTCAAGAATTAAGCTGAGGTTATCTAACATCGGCGTAATACCTCTGATAATAACATCGCCGCTGGCAATTGCTAAAAACGGATTCGATTTACCATTTAAAAAATCATTTGCCGTTTGAATGTCTCTCATTTCCATTACAGCGTCCGGTTTTTCACATGTTCCCTTTCCGGCCGAAATTACTCCGTCTTTTACGGTTAAGAATACCGCAGGATCGTTTGGTAAAACCATCATTTGAATTTTTCCATTAGGAATGTGGCTGGCGGTAATCTTCGATTTATCGT
>JABMPI010000781.1 GCA_013203755.1 Bacteroidota bacterium | reverse complement strand
GATTTGCGGTGCGGAAATAGTAAAACGATTTCCTGTTTGTTTTGGTGCAAACGGATAAACGTCTAACTGAGAAATTGAAATGCTTTTTTGTGTTCGGTTAAAATCGAGTTGTTCAATTTTTAATAAATGATTTCTTCCCAGTGGCGTTTTAAAATTTGTCAGCTTCAAAATAAGGTTTCCAGTTGTTAGTTTTGCACGATTATTTTGGTTGTTTTTAAGCGAAATGTTAGGCATTGTAAGATTTACTCTAAAATTACTTTGGGCGTGTTGTTCCAACCCTTTTGTTTCGTAATTAATAACTTCGCCGTTGTTAATTTTAAATTGTTTGATTTGAAAAGACTTTACAAAAGCAGGTAGTGGGAAATCAAATTTATTTAAATCGAGCGATTTTGTAATCCCCTTTTTGCTATATATTTCAAATTTTGGTTCGTTTAATTCAATTGTATTTAGTCGTAAAACTTTGGATTTATATGCTTTTAGAAAATCGAAATTGCTGATTTGAAGTGCAGGAATTGTAACTTGAAAACTGGTGGATAAATGCTTGTATTTTTTAGAAGATATTAGCGGGTAGAGCAGTGCGTTTTTTATACTTATACTGGAATTTTCGCTTGAAAGATTTATTTCGCCCGCTTTCAAAATATGTACACTGTCGGATAGTTGGAACATTTGATCTTTTATAGAAATATTAAAATTGTCGGAAAAGAGGAGACGCTGTCTGTTAAATTCATTTTCATTTAATCGGAATCCTTTTAAAGTTGCCGAAAACTCGTTATCGAACGATGTTGTTTTCCCCTTTTTAGTGTGGTTTACCCAGGCAAAATCTCCACTCGGAATGCTTATCTCTTTTATGTTAAAATCGTAGATGTAATTAGATACCAGTTGATATAATTCAGAAAATTCTTTTTTCTCTTTTGTTTGTCTAATCACGCCAAAGTTTTCAAAATATATTTTGGGTTTTGTAACATTAAAACGAGCAATATTCAGCTTGTTATAAAAAAATGCATCGCGTAAATTAATTCCCCAAAGTGTAATTTTAGGGATGGTAATGTTGTACAGTTCCGAGCGATTAAAACTTTGCATTATACTTAAATCAGCATTGCTAACCACCGGTTTTAATTGTAGATTTTCTATCTGTAGCTTTCTGTCAAAACTTTGTATCGAAATCTTATCTACGTTAATTTTATGCAGGTTGTCTACCAGTTTCATTTGGTAATCAGAGAACTGAATATCGAAATTATTGGCGTAAAAAAACTTGTCGGTTTGTTGCATGCTTGCCGAATCGAGTGCAAATCCCGATAAATTAAAATTGAAATCAGTTTCAAAATAACCTTTTAATACAGTATTGTTTAAGGTCTGGATATTTAAGTATCCGTTTTCTACCTCAACCACTTCAGAATAAACTCCTTTTAAATATGCCGAAACCAGATTAAACAAGATTCCAATTTCTCTTTTGTCTCTGGTACGGACAATTTCAGAATGATATTGCAACTGAACTTTAGGGTTTGTTATACCAATTCTGCGTGTGGGCAATTTGCGTGTGTGAAATAAAGTTTTAAAATTTACATTGTCAATTTCCAATGCTTCGCAGTTTACATTCACACTGGTTCGTGCTTTTTTATCCGACTGAATTGAAGGAGCTATTTGAATGTTTTTTATGCTCAGCGAATTAGATGTGGTAGACGCAAATATTGAATCGGCATTAAATTCATGTTGATTATCGATCAATTTTAAATGGTATCCATTCACTGTCATTTGTAAATCATCGGCATGAAACAGTTTCGCCTTGTTTTTTGCAGAGGTTGAATCCAATTTAAATCCGTTTAACAAGATGGTTAACGATTCAAAATGTTGTTGAAAGTTTGCGCTGTCGGGTTGCTGGTATATTTTTAAGTTGGCATCGGCTAATATAAAACTATCCACTTTTATTTCGGTGAATTGATTTTCAACTAGAGAATAAAGATCAAACTGATTGATGTCTTCAATCTCTATTTTCTTCTGATTTTCCTTCTGGTAAAAACGAATTTGGGGTTTTTCAAATTTCAAGTATTGTATTTCAATCGAGTCGTTTAGCGATAAACCCGCTATGCTTTTACTTTTTAAATGAAGTGCAGGAACTTGCACATCATAAAGGTTTTTATTGCTGTTTTTCTCTTTATGAAGAAGATGAAATCCTTTGGCGAAAATATCCGTTGTTTTTAGCGAATACTCTAGTTTTTCGATATTTAAAACATGGATGCTATCACTTAAGTTATTCTGAAAGTTATTGATGCTAATTAAAATATCGTCACTTTTAAAAAAACGAGAGTTATTAAATACCATTGCAGAATCGGTTCTGAACTTTTTAATCTCCATCGAAATTTTCTGAGCGTTAGAAATCTGAGTAAAATCGTTGGCCGATTGGTATAGTTTGTAATTGGCATCTACAAAATGTATTTCGTCAATCAACACATTTTTTACCCGTTTCTGTATAAGTGGCCAAAGTTCATGAATCGCTTTATCAAAATTCCTTGTTGAATTATTTTGAAGAATTCCTTCGCCTGAAATTGAAAACTCGGGTTGTAAAACGGTTACATTTTTACAGTAAAAGAATTGACTTTTGAATAGTTGAACAAGGTCTATGTCGGTTATTGCAAGTTCAGGAGAATAGAAAGAATAAAAAGTTTTATCGGGTTGTTGTTGAAGAATTTCATCAGTTTTCTGTTTGTTGGGTTTCAGCGAAATATCGGAAACTGAAATGGAAACCGGATTTATTTTTAGTTCAATTTTATCAAACGACAATTCATACAAATCATTTGATTTGTTCGCCACAAATTCAGAAAGATTCTGGTTAATGTAGCTTTCTGCTTTAAAATAGACCAATGCTCCAAGTCCGATTATTAATAGGAAAAGTGCAAAAAAGGTCCATCCAATAATTTTAAGAATATGTTTTTTGGTTATCGTCATTTCAGTATTTAAACATAATTATAAAGATAGATTATTATTCAAAGGGTTGCGTTTTATATGGAAGATGTTTAACGTTAAATTGAAAACCTGTGAGAACATCTTGATTTCATTGGACTTCAGCAATTTTTAGTGCATAGCTACTGCTATGCACTAAAAACCGGGCTTTGCCGCTAAAACCAATATGTCCCTCTCGAAATTCCCCCTTAACTTTAAACAACTTCATAAAGAAAAAAAGATGAATTAGAAACTTTATGAATTTTCTTTATTAAAAATATGATTACCTCTTTTCTGAATGCATGAAATTGTTAATTTTATTGTCTTGAAACCAGCTTGAAATTTGAATTGATTTCAACAACATTAAAAACTAAACCTGATGAAACGAATTTTATTGATACTCATCTTTCTAATTCCCGGATATTTAATACATGCACAACCCATTAAAATAATGTTGGTAACTGGCGGGCATTCGTTCGATACTGAAGAGTTTTTTGAAATGTTTGATGAGTTAAAAGGTATTGAATATATACATTTTGAACAACCAAAAGCCAATGAGGAGTTGGTGAAAAATTTAGCAAAAGATTTTGACGTACTAGTTTTTTACGACATGTGGAAAACCATTTTGGTGGAAGAAAAGGATGCGTATATGAAACTAACTAAAGAAGGAAAACCATTTCTGTTTTTACACCATTCCATTGCATCGTATCAAAAATGGCCTGAATTCGAAAACATTCTCGGAGGCAAATATTTTGAAAACGACAAAAAAGTTCCAGAGGAATTATTGTCGACATACGAACACGATGTGTGGGTGTATAGTAAAGTTGTAAAATATACGCCGGTTACAAAGGGATTTAAAGACTTGCGTTTTTTCGACGAGATTTATGGGAATGTGCGGGTTTCGGATAATGTTATTCCGTTGTTAAAAACCCGGCATCCAAAGAGTATGGAAATTATTGCTTGGGAAAACCGGTACAACGCCTCAAAAATTATATACCTGCAACCTGGCCACGATAAACGAACGTATGTAGAAGCTGATTACAGAAAGTTAGTTACGCAAGCGATAAACTATTTAGCAACATCAAAATAATCAATTTATAACTTTAGAGTTTTAATGCAACTTATAAACTCTACTTAAAACTATTAAAATTTTAACTAATTATGGAAAATGTAAATCAAAAAAGGCTCTTTATTGCTGCCTGTTTGGCACTTTTAGTAACGGCAATTACATTTGCAATCAGAGCTAAAATCGAAGGTGTTTTTACTGATGATTATGGTCTGACTAAAGAACAGGTTGGTTATGCTTTTGGCCCGGCATTTTGGGGTTTTGCTGTTGCCATGTTTGCCGGTGGTTTTATTATTGACATTGTTAAAACCAAAACAATTGTTTGGATGGCGTTTGGAATGCACCTAATTGGTATTGTGCTTCTGCTTTTAGCCAAAGACATGACTTCTTTATTTATCGCCAATGTATTTATTGGTTTCGGAAATGGTAGTGTGGAAGCAGCTTGTAACCCACTAATTGCTACATTATTCCCCAAGAATAAAACAAAAATGCTAAACCGTTTTCATGTTTGGTTTCCAGGAGGAATTGTAATTGGAGGTGTTTTGGCATATGTAATTATGGATCAGCTTGAATTGCGTTGGGAGATTTTAGTGAGCCTTTTATTTATTCCACTGGCGATTTATGGTTTTTTATTTTATGGTCAAAAAATTCCGGAGACAGAACGTGTTTCTACAGGTGTAACTTATAAAGAAATGATGCGAAATGTTGGAGCTCCGTACACCATTACTCTTGCGGTAATTTTTATGATTTTGGTAGCGACAGTTCCTTCTGTTGGGGAAATTATTACTTCGAGCAATACTTTGCCATTTATAATTGTAGGAATAATTGCTGTACTGATAATAATTGAGGGACGGGCGATAAATAAAATAAGTTTACTGTTTCCATTGGTATTCTTTTGTATGTTACTAACCGCTTCTACCGAATTGGGTACTACACAATGGATTAACGCTTTGTTGGAAACTAACGGCATTAGTCCGATGATTATTTTGGTAGTTGTTACTGGAATTATGGCGGTTGGACGTTTCTTTGCCGGAGGTTTGATACACCGTTTAAACCCAACTGGAGTATTATTGGGATCGTCAGTAATTGCTGTAGTAGGACTGTACTTACTTAGTATTTCTACTGGTCCCGCAATGACATTGGCTTCGGCTGCTGTATTTGCTGTAGGCGTTTGTTATTTCTGGCCTACAATGATTGGATTTACTTCGGAATATGTACCCAAAAGTGGTGCATTAGGAATGTCAATTTTAGGGGGTGCAGGTTTTGTTGCCACATCAATGGTACTACCAATTATGGGTAAATCTATTGAAACTGCCGGACCACAAATCACCCTGCGTAATATGATGGTTTTGCCTGTTATTCTGATCGTTCTATTTATTGTGTTGTATATCACTATCAACAAGAAAAAAACTGAAGCTTAGTTTCAGTAAAAATATACTATTATAGATTAGAACTTCCTCCTTCTTTTTATTAAGAAGAGGAAGTTTTTTTTTGTGATATTTCAAAGAAATGTTTGTTTCCTGATTATCGGGAAGATAACTGCATTCTACGATTGTTTATTGATTGCAATTTTTTCCTATTTTTGCAGCATGGAAATTATCATTGGAACAATCGTTTTTCTTTTTTTGTTGCTGGCAGTTGGAATAGTTATTTCTGTTAGGTTCAGGGAAAAGAAAAATGAAGTAGAAAAACCTGAAAAACAGAAAGAAGTTCCATCTGATTGCTGCGGGGCGCACGAGGTTTGCGATGTTGATGAATTGATCCAAAAATCAACAGAGATTGTTTACTTTGAAGACGAAGATTTGGATCAATACTCTGAAATAGTTGAATCAGAATACACTGACAATCAGATTGAAGAATTCAGGGAAATATTGTATACACTTCAATCTTATGAAATAACCGCATGGATAAAGAGTCTTGAACTGCGCACAATCAATCTGCCTGCTATTCTCAAGCAGGAATCTCGTCAGTTGATTTCTGAACATATCTCTAATCGTATTGCATCTTAAATATTCAAAAAAGTTTAATTTAGTCAGCTTAAAATTAATTGTGAAATGAAGTTATTTTCGCCACTGTTTGTAGCTCTTCGGGTAATTGTCTATTCTTTGCTAATGTTTGGTATTGCAGAAGCTATTTTTTACGATGCCGGACATCCGCTGGGAGATAGCTATTTTGGTGAGTTTACTTTTACAGAAATTGGACAGGAAGTAATTTTATTTTGGCTTTTTGGTTTTTACTTGTTTATCGGTTTTAAGTGGCGCGAAATTCAACCCATTTCAAATGTTGTTTCACTCTTTTTTCTTGCTTCATTTATTCGCGAATTTAATTTTTTAGTTGAAGATTGGATTTACCCGGTTTTAGTGGTTCTGGCAATTTTTATTTGGTTGCTTGTACGCGATTTCAAAAAAATAAAAGGAGCAACTATTCAATTTTTTAGTGTGCCTGCATCGTCATGGTTTTTCTCTGGTTTTTTGGTTACCTATATTTTTAGCCGGTTGTTGGGGCGTTCTAAATTTTGGCGATTATTATACCACGACGAAAGTTATCGATTGGCAAAAGCTGCTACCGAAGAGGGAATTGAACTATTGGGAGATACTTTAATGCTGATTGCAGCTATCGAGTTTTTTCTTTTTTATTGGACTGAAAAAAGAGAGATTTCAAGAAAATAATTTTCTAGCCTGTGCCAGTTGCTCTGGCTTTCCTACATCCATCCATAACTCAGAATCATCGAAATAACCTTTTATAAGATGAGTTTTTGCTAATTCTAAATAGAAATTAGTAATAGAAAACCGATCTTCAACAGGCATTAATTTGAAGAATTCGGGCTGAATAATGTGGATTCCGCTAAACGCCATTTCCGCTGATTCATTAAAGTTTTCTGATACTGAAACTTTAGATTCACCAGTTTTTTTATTCATCCAACCCACTAGTCGATGATTATTATCGAATTTAAAATAGCGTTGAGTTTTTCGGTTGCGCACAACCAGTGTAGCAAGTGCTCCCGATTTTATATGTGCATCTTTTACCGTTTGAAGATTGAGGTTGCTTAAAATATCGACATTATAAATAACTACAAGCGAATCGCCTTCAAGAAAAGGAGCCGCCTTTTTTAGCCCACCACCAGTGTCCAGCAATTTTCCCGATTCATCTGAAATATGAATGGTAATTCCAAAATTGTGATTTGAAAGAAAGTCGATTACTAATTCCGAAAAGTGATGCACATTCACAACAATCTCCGAAATGCCTTCATTTCTAAGCTTTTCAATGGCATATTGTAGCAACGTTTTTCCTCCGATTTTAACCAAAGCTTTTGGTTTGTTGGAAGTTTCTTCCAACAAACGGGTTCCCAAACCAGCCGCAAATATCATTGCTTTCATTAAAATTGATTATTAGACGTGAGTATTGAAACAAATATAATTACTTCCTGTCAATCGCAATCCGCCAGCTGGTAGAAGGTTAGGAGTGAGCTATCGGATCCTATCCATACTGCGAATTAATGCCTCGTCTTTGCCAATGGCACGAATAGCCAGATAATCTAATACTACGGCAATAATTGGAAACACAACCGGAATTTTAAATGCCACTTTTACATCCGAAAATCCTGCATAAGTAAAGTAGAAAAACATTCCGAAAAGGCCTAGCAAAAGTATTATTGTAAATACCAACATTCGAATCTGACGAATGCGTTTTTTATAAGTGAATATAGTTGCCAGGTGTAAAAGAACAATTAGCCCAATAAATATCATTATAGGTAAACCGTCAAAAATCAAGGTTTCTCCACTAAAAATTCCCTTTGCGGTAAATGTGTGCAATTCTCCGTTTACTGAAAGGTCAGCAAATTTGAGCATGTATAACAAGGCTACCAGTAATTCGGCAATTAATATAAATACGGTTTGAATTCTTTGAATCATAGTTTTACTGTTTTCTGTAAAAATAACTTTTTTATTTTTGGTGCATTCTGATTAAAGGATTTTTTCAATGTTGAATCTTTAAATTGTTTGTTTTTGTTTGAATTGGAATATTAACTCTGATGATTTCCAGGTTGTTAGTTCTCTTTTTTCAATGATTATTTTATTGGGTGATATTCTTTAAAGGGAGATTCAGTTGCTAAATCAATGGGGTTCAGAATGAACCGAAAATTATAGGATTGAGCTGGGATTTGGAATTGTGGATGCGGCATTGCACGATATCCCCAACTTGTGTCGCCACCAATCCCCATCTGTTTAAAATCGAGGTTACATGTAACCATGACTTTTTTCGAAATATTGTACATTCGCTTTTGTCCAACTCTCATTTCCGATGTGCCCACCGAATAATCATAAAGATCTTCGTTTGGGAAGTTAAATGCACTTGCTGAAAATAGCGATGGTGCTGTAAACAAAAATCCTTTTCCCTGAGTATTAGTTAATGCCAGCCACCGAACATCCGACTTGCTTCCATTTTCCTGTGGCCGTGCATAGGGATAGTACTGTTCCCATACTCTTCCCTCATATAGATCAACAAAAGCACTCTCTTTGCGATCGGGATAACTGCTTTGCGGTCCGCGCCCAAACCATTGCATATTGTCAAATTCCTGGCGAAGTTGCAGTGTTATTCCTATTCGCGGTAACACTGGCAATCCCTCAAAAAGAGGTTCAAAATGATTGTCGACTATTATCAAACCATCGCCATTTAGGGAATATTGGATAGTAAATAGTGCTGAATCTGCAATTTCAAAATGGGTTGAGATAACAATATTATCTCCTTCTTTTTTCCAATTGAATTTTTTTAAACTGGTAGTTTTCGAGGCGTTTTTCCAAATTTGGCAATTTTCAGGAACAAAGCCACCACCAATTTCATTGTCATTGGAGGACCGCCACAAATTAGGAGAAATGCCCTGAAGTAAATATTCAATTCCCTGGCACCGGTACGAAGTTAATTCTCCATTTATTTTGCTGAAAACAGTTTTGAAATTTTTGCTGCTAATTTCCAGTTGTTCAGCATTTTCTTCAACCAACAATTGAAGAGAGAACGGTTTTGCAACATTGAGAAGTTTCTCATAAAAGGGTAGTTTTATTTGGGTAGCAGCCAGTTGAATTC
>JABMPI010000780.1 GCA_013203755.1 Bacteroidota bacterium | reverse complement strand
TGACAATGGGCACACTCCTTTTGGCGATATTTATATTAGTTACAGCCCCGACATGAAATATTGGGGAGAACACCGTTGTGTGATGAAGGTAACACCCTTTGAACAAAGTGCGTGGCAGTGTACAAAAGTTGGTGCAGGCTCTGTTCCAATTCGCACCAATGAGGGTTGGCTTGAATTTTATCACGGCGTAATTAATACCTGCAACGGATTCCGTTATTCTATGGGTGCAGCGCTGTTAGACCTTGAAGACCCTTCAAAAGTTTTATACCGAACTCAACCCTACTTACTTGCCCCGGCAGAACCTTATGAACTGGCAGGCGATGTTCCCAATGTAGTTTTCCCTTGCGCCGCTTTAAGCGATGGCGAAAAAATTGCAGTTTATTATGGCGCTGCCGATACTGTGGTTGGAATGGCATTTGGGTATCAACAAGAGTTAATTGATTTTATTAAGGCGAATTCGTTATAAATTTCAAAATATAAATCTATTGGAAACAGACAAATAGGTGTTCTTATTTGTTTGTTTCCATCGGATTAACAAAATCAAATTTTTTAATTTTTATTGCAAAATTTACCGTTGAGTCGGGAATAAAAATCGGCATTCTCGACAAACCCGATGGAACAATAACCGGCATTTTTAACCTGTATGTCGTGTATTTTTCACCAACAGCATCAGAAAGGTAAAGCTGATTTAAATTTCCCTGCATTTTTTGAGAAAATTGAAAACCTTCGCTTGGAGTTCCCTGCTTTAATTTGGGTGAATTACCAAACTGAAATAAAGTATTTTTTTGCCAAGCTTCATTAAAACCTAATTTCTGAACTTTTGGAAACTGTTTATAATTCTGGGCAATTAAACCAGCTGAACCTCCCAATATTAGTAGAACTATGACTATGACCTTCATAAATTTAATTTTTAAAAGATTAACTCTAATTTGAATATTACCAAATTCAAATAAAAATTTTCATCCATAAACGCTAATTTAAACATTTAACATCTTCTGAACCAACTCTTTTCTTCGGCGCGAAACTGCTACCTGATCGTTGTTCGAAAGTTGCAACATTCCACCATCGGTTTTTACATACGCTACCACATGTTTTAGGTTTACCAAATGCGATTTATGAACCCGAATAAAAGAATACTCCTGCAATAGATCTTCGAATTCAACCAGCGTTTTGGCAACAAACAGGTGCTTTTTCTCCTCAAAATAAATGTGTGTATAGTTTCCCTCTCCCTGGCAGCGGATAATCTTTTCCACTTCAACAAATTCGATTCGGTCGGCAGTGGGCAACCCAATTCGAGGGTTTTGAGGTTGATGAATATTACGATACAATTGTTTTACCCTTTCGTTTTCCTCTTTCAACTGAATTCGCCGCGCCACTTTATTAACTGCAACAATTAAATCGTTGTAATTAATCGGTTTCAGAATATAATCGGCGGCAGAAAATCGAATAGCTTTTATGGCGTAACTATCATACGCTGTTACAAAAATAACTTCAAAACTAAAATCTTTAAAATGTTCGAGTAGCTGAAATCCATTGGCTTTTGGCATTTCTATGTCGAGAAAAACCAAATCGGGTTCATGAATTTCAATGATAGAAATTGCATTTTCCACGGAATTGGCTTCGCCCAAAACCGTAACTTCGGGACAGTGCTGCTTTAAAATACCGGCGAGATTTTCGCGTCCATGTTTTTCGTCATCAACTATAATTGATTTTATTTTCATTTTTTTTTATTTCACGCAAAGGGCGCTAAGGTTTTCGCAAAGAACGCTAAAGTAAGTTCTTTTTTTGAGCGCTTTGCGCTTCTTCCCTACTTTGCGAGAACCTTTTCAATTCCCAAATTAAAAAAGAGTTTCACGCTAAGAACGCTAAGGTATTCGCAGAGAACGTAAAAAAAAACAACTTACCTGTTTGCGTGCTTTGCGCTTCTTACTTACTTTGCGAGAACCTCTCCTACTTTTCCTCCGGAATCAATATCTCAACCCGAGTCCCTGTTTCACCATTCTCATTCAAGTCAATTATATCTAATTGGTATTTCTCCCCCTGTTTTTCCTGAAGAATATTTAACCGTTCCTGAATCATTTTCGAACCTTTTCCATTTTTTGCTTTGGCAATTTTTTTCGCCTCCTCCCTGCCAATTCCATTGTCTTCGATACTGATTTTAATCCCGGATTCAACTTGTTGAATTATTATTGAAAGCTGGCGGTTTTCGGGTTTACTTTGCAAGCCATGGATAACTGCATTTTCTGCAAAAGGTTGAAGTAACATTGAAGGTACAAGCGTATTATGAGGATCTAATTCTTTATCTACCGAAATCGAGAAGTTAAAATTGAATCGTAATTTTTCGAGGTTGAGATACTGTTCTACCATTTCCAATTCTTCCGCCAGCGACACCTCTTCTTTTTCTGAATTACGTAGTACTTTTCGAATCAAACCGGCAAAGTCTGATAAATACAAATGGGCCTCGCGGCCCTTGTTTTGCTGAACCAGGTTTTGCACCGAATTCAAACTATTAAAAAGAAAATGGGGGTTCATTTGCGAGCGGATTGCTGTAAGTTCCAACTCGCGTTGTTTTCTGAACTGTTGCTCTTTCCGAAAGCGTTGCCGAACCCACCATTTCCAGATTAATAATCCCATAATTAAAATGGTTAGGATTGAAATAAGGATTATTACTATTATTTGGAGTTGCGATTTATTGAGTTCTTTTTTTTTAAGAACAAGACTTTGTTTGCCAATTTTAATTATTTCATCAGCCGTTTCAGCGAAACCAATAAGTTTACCAGTTTTATCGTAGGCGATGTAATGTTGCGCATTTTTCAAAAAAACATTATTTAATTTGAGTTCATGATTAACAAGAAATAATTGTTTTGCAACCGGAGTAGCACGTTCAACATAATCCGTCCATTCCTTAAAATTACTACCTTCAGTTACCATCACTACATTCAGCTCAGGATTATCTTCAGCAAGATTGTCCCAATAATACCTTCCTTGTGCCCATCTAAATGAAACATAAAATACAGTTGGTTTGTCTACAAAAAAATCTTTAAAATATTTCTGCTCACCATTTTGATTATAAAACTTTGTCTCCGGCACATAATTATCGCCCTGCCATTGCAAATAATTCTTTCTGACCTCTTTTATTTCATCAACAAATTCCTCGTCATTACATAAACGAATCATTAAATCCATATAGTTATCAATTTGTTGAAGAATATAATTTTTGTCTTGTGATAGAAATCTTTCTTCTCTTCCGATCTCCGTAACAAATATTTTCATTAGTTCCGAATAAAGTGGATATCCTGTTAAAACTGTACGTGCCAGTTCTACTCTTTGAACTATGTCGCTGCTATAATGAAAATCAACATTTATTCCTGAAATCTGGTAATCCCGAAAAATATGCTCCTTTACCTTTTTTATTTTTGTAAAATTATGTTGCAAATAATCACGAGCTAATAATCTGGAATAAATTCCGTATTCATTATAAATTTTATGAATATCATATAAGTTCAATATCTTTTCTAGTTCAACTCGATTTGCATTTTCTATTCCCGGGTAAATCATAGTTCCAAAAGAAGAACTTACCGAAAAATTAAGTCTATCTAAGTAATCCACGACTCCTCCAAGAAAATAGGCAGTTATTTCGTTTGAAATAAACTCGAAAGCATATTCATCGAGCTGGATTTTATACTTTTTAGAAAATGAATCGAATTCATTATAAGCTTGCATAAAATCCTCATAATTGGTTTTGTACCTACGATTTTGCAAGGTGTTAAAATCAATTCTTTGATCAAATATTTTAGTATTCTTGCGCAAATCATACAATAAATTTGAAGCCCCAATCAAATCTCCCGAAAACTCAATTTCCCACGGAAACAACTCTCCTTTGGCGTCAAAATGGATTTCGCTACCCGGCTCCGCATAAAAAGATAAAAATGCACGTTTATCGTAATTATTATTTCTTCCAAATTGCAGGAATACAAATCCGGCATGATTCAATTCAATATCAATTTGAAATGAATTGTTGTCATCCAGAAATACTGTTTCCTTGTGCATCTCAATGCCAAATGCATTTTTCAGGATTGCCAGCGTAACCATTTTAGATTCTGGGTTTTCAATTGTCCCCGATATAATAAAGCGATTTAAGCCAATTTCCTTTACTTGTTTTAATTGAATGCGTTTTTCAACTGCGGAAAACTGATACTGGATATTCTGAATTTTTCTCGGGTATTTTAGAGAATCCAACTCTATTGTATGTAAATCGAGTAAACATTTTTTTTCATTATTTATCGAAACATTACGCATGTAAAGTCCAACTTCGATATCCAACTTTTTCTGGGTGATTTTTAAAATCGAATTCCTTACTTCAATTTTTCCATCGTAAACAGGAACATTTGGTAAATCTTCTTCGAGAAATTCTCCAGAAACATGATAAATAGATTCCAGATATTGTGTTATTTTTGGAATTGCTTCTTTGTTAAAAATGGTCATTCGCTTTTTAATTTCATTTTCACCAAATCCTTTTTCCTTTAGAATTTTTCGTACATCTAACAATACATCCTCCCGATTCAAAAGCTTGACGTTGCCATTTTCAATGTCAAAATCATATTTAAAATCAATTCTACAAAGTAGGTCCTCATAAAAATCACGATAGCGTTTATCATAAAAACCGTCTTTAAATTCCGGAAACCGATAGTCTTTGAAATTTGTAATATTTTGTTGCGGCTTTTCAACCGTATTCTCCACCACCTTTACCAATAAATACGTTTTGTCTTCTGGCTTAAAATTGCCATACTGAATGCTTAACAGTTTGTGCTTTATCAACGTATCCTTTGTCTCCTTCCCTTTATTTTGAATATAATTGATTTCTGTGAATTCGTATAAATACTGCATTCCATTTTCAGGAAAAATTGGGAATCTACTTTCCTGTCCCTGAGAAATCAGATTTAACAAAAAAAATGCCGTTGCGAGAATTATGATAATTCGTTTCATATCCGTTGAAATTGGTTTTCTCAAAGTTGGTTGATAAAATTGGAATAAAAAAGGGGCATTTATTTAACGGTAGGTTTGACTTATTAAACGGTAAATTTGCAAATTATTATCTGAAAATGGAGATAAGGAATGTGCAATTAATTATTTTTCTGGCTCGTAATACCTAGTTCTTCCATAACCAGAGGAGTAATGTTTTGGCTATCTGTAGCAACATAGGCAACTGCACCATTACTTACGTCGAGAATATAAGTAAAAGAATTACCATCGGCAATTTTTTTAATACTACTATTAATTTGTTCGTAAACAGGTTGCAATAATTCCATGTTTCTTCTTTGTAATTGCTGCTGGGCTGTTTGGTTATACATTTGTATTTTTTGTGTCATTTCAGCTAATTCATTTTCTTTTGTTTTTCGGGCAAACTCTGAATAACCCGATTGCTCTTTTTCAAAGGTTTTAAGTTTTGTATCCTGTTCGGTAATCATTTCCATATAAATTTTCTCCATTTCACCGGTTTCAGCTTCTAACACTTGCCGAATACTATCCGAATCGGGATGTTTTTGAACCAAATCCTGGATATTTACATGTCCTATTTTTAGGGAAGTTTGAGCACTAATAGAAAGAGAGACAAAAATTAAAACTGTGGTTAGTAATAGGAGATCGATTTTCATAACATTGATTAAGTGGTATTTAACTGTAACAAATGTGCTGATATCAATCGGTGGATTGTTTAAACAGAAGTTAAAAGATTAAAGAGAAAAGTTAAGGATGTTGAAGAACCCACTCATCTTCCTTAATTTATATTTAAAATGTTAAAAATTACTTATTGAAATAATACAAAATGAAGATCAATTAAGATAACCTTACTCGGGCGAAACGCAATTTTCTTCTACCCGTTTCGATTGATAAATACGCATAAAAGAAAGGGAGCAACTGCCCCCTTTCTTTGTTCAATTATTAACTACTCAATTATTCGAAATCTATTTTCAATTTTTTTACTTAATCCTTTTTCACATCATCCTGAGTATTATTACCAACCTTTTTAAACCACATTCTATTTCCAACATTATAATACTCTTTTTCTAATGCCGGATTTGCTGCTAACTGCGCTTTCGTATATGGAAAATAAGGCACCATAACATCGTCACCCTTTGTCCAATTAGCCGGAGTTAAAACTTTCGTTTGAGAGGTAGTTTGCAATGCCTCTACAATTCTCATTATTTCCTTCATATTTCGTCCTACTTGCATTGGATAAAAATTTATTGACCGTACAGTATTTTCCGAATCAATTATAAATACACCTCTTATATCTTTATTTGAACTTGTTGGCTCGTGAAGCAAACCGTATGTTTTTGAAGCTGTAGCTTTAGAATCGTCTAAAATAGGAAAATTAATTTTTTGTGTTCCTCTGCCTTTATAGTCTAATTCTTCAAGATGAGCTTTCCACAAGTTATGTTGGTCTACATCATCGGTTGAAATAACTGCAATTTTAACTCCTAACCTATCAAAATCTTTTTGCATGTAAGCAAGTTCCAAAAGCTCGGAAGAACAAACCGGAGTAAAATCCTGAGGATGACTGAACAGAATTTTCCAATCTTTGCCAAAATCATCCGGAAATTTGACTGTCCCATTAGTTGATTTTGCTGTAAACGAAGGTGCATGGGATCCGATTAAGGGAATTTGATTCTTTTGAGCAACTGTTACTCCCAAAAATAAAATAGTTGCGAGAAATGTTAACATTAATTTTTTCATAATTATAAATTTTAAAAGTGTTTAAATGCAGAAGCAAGATATAACGTCTAAAATTTACAAGACTATGCTGAAAAACATAAAAATAAAAGACAAAAAGGTTTGTATTTTACAATAGATAATAAATTGCCTATTTTATTTTCAATTTAAACCTATATAGCTTCAACTTCAATCTAAATAATATTTAATACCAAATATTCTGACAATTAGACACAACTTCTATTTGCGAGATAAATACCTTTTAATATTTATTTGATAATTTTGTTATTTAAAATAGAACATTCAGGTCGATTATTCTAAAACAGAAACCGTCTTATGTTTGGTATTTGTGGTTAGATTTCAAAAATTAACAGGTAAAATTTTACGTAATTAATACAGAGCTGAAAGCTCCACTTTATAACTGCTTTTTTGAAGAACTATTTTAATAATGAAATAAAAAATGCAATTGGAATAACTTGGGAATAAATACCCTTACAACTATTTTGTGAAGACTATTTTACCGGTTGAACAAAAATAGCATCGTCAAACTTTTGATCAATTTTAAACTCCTCTATAATTATGTTCATATTTCCCATTGGAGTTACCGATTCCATTTTTGTGGCCATAAATACTCCATTAAAGTCTTTATAATCGCTCATTTTTTTCTCCACTGCAACCTCTTGCCCCATTGCACTTACCTTCGATTTTACTTTCGAAATAAGATACGTTTCCGCATCAATAAAATAGTTTTCAATACTTCCGTCTTTTGCGCTTAACTTAATTCTGTATGCTTCTTTTCCTTCTAAATTTACCTTTCCCGCAAATTCCATAGCGTGACCTTTCTTTTTATAGTCATAAAGTTCCCCCTCAAAATTAGCCTGATTCATGGCTTGCTTTAACTGATCTCCTACTAATTCTTGCGGATCTGGACTTAACCATGGCGCAATCATCCAACCTTTTTCACCATCATAAGCCTGTATCATTTTTTGGCCTTGCATTTCCATTTCCAACCTAAATTTATCGGGTCGTTTCATTTTCATCTCCATTGGAAACTCCATACCCATTTGGCTAATTTTTGCTTTCATAAAAAAGGTCCCCGCTCCCACAATTTTATCCTGGCCAACAGCTTGAAAATGTTTTTCCAAAATAGTTTCAAGACTTTGAGCCCGAATAACATTAACGGATGCTACAATAAGAATGAGTAATAATGTACAAATTGATTTTTTCATTTGAGTAGTTTTTAATTAATATTTGGGTTAATTGATAGGTGCAATATACAAATACAATGAATTGGAAAGGGAGAATTTTAGAAATATATTTCGGCCAAAATATTTTCGAACCGAATGCCTTTTTCTATGAGTAAATCGCGAACTTCCACTACCATTAATGCGTTTCCACAGATATAATATTTTACATCGGGCAGATCAGACAAATTATTCAAATACTCTGTAACACGTCCATGAACAACATTGCACGACGATTCTCGTGAACAACAACGCACATAATTATCAGCTAAAGCCCACTCCAATTCGTCCTCGAAATAGAATTGATTTAAATAGCTTACCCCATGAACCAGCGTTTTTCCATTTTCTAACCCAGAGCGAAACATACTATAAAATGGTGCTATTCCGGTACCGGTTGAAATCAACCAGGCACGCTCTGAAGTTCCCAAAAAACTGCCATAAGGTTTTGACACCAATATTTTTTCGCCCGGAATCATTGATCCTAATTTTGGGGTTAAAAAACCATCTTCTTTTATATTGAAAAGAATTCGAACCTCGTCTTCGTGGTTGCCGCTACAAATGCTATATATTCGGGGTGGATGTTCTCTGTCGATGGCGATTTTAACCACCTGCCCTGCAACAAAATCAAAATTCCTTTTAAAAGAAATAACATGAATATCAGGCGAAATTTCCTGATTATCTGTTAAAATATATTCAAATAAATCGGGTTCATTTTTTCGGCTTCTCGCTTTTTGTTTTGCCATTAATTATTTTTAAAAGAAAAAGTAACCACAAGATTATCTTTGGAACTAATCTTCATATTTTTCACTTCATAAAACAGATCTAGTTTTTTCATTGTATTCACTTCATCGGAATTACCGCTTACTTGCAGTAATGTTACTTGGTGCGCTTTTAACGTAATCACCTCAGGCGCTTCAAAACCAACTCCGGGCTGAAGCAATTCCAGTTCATAATCTATATCCGAATTATTTTTTATTTGAATTGTTCTACTTTCCTTATCTTTTAAACGAAGCAAAGTTTTGTCGTAATCCAACGATTCGAAAAACAGCGGCTCCAAATATTTCGATTCGCCAATCAATGTATTTCCAAAATACGCCACAGTTCTTCTGCTAAATAATGCCTCTTTAATTCCTCCAACACTTCTGTTTTTTGCAAAAACCAGGGTCATTGTTCTATGACTATCTGTACTTTCCATTGGCCCATGAACATCGGTATTTCCAAACATGGTTAATCCTTTTTCATTTGCCCAATCCAGTGCTTCCGGAAAATACGATCGACTATTATAAACCTCAATTCCGTGCATTAAATCATTATTAAAAAGTTCTGTGTGTTTTTCCCACCAAAGGGTTGTATCCGGTTGCTGCGCTTTCCATCCCGGATGATTCCACATTATAAAAGCACCTTGATCCCGAGCTTCATTTAATGCATCCATTACATCATCTCTTACAAGCAAATTTGCATTGGTAATAAATAGTGCATTTAAATGACCCGGAGGCATATCTCGTGTAATCTCAGCTCCTTTCACCAAAATTACATCCAACTCCATTGCTAAAGGTCGCGCAATTTCGAACGAACGATTATGATCTGCACTAATATCTTTCGAATGTTGTAAATATTCGATATGATCGGTAATAGAAATTGCATCCAAACCTTCCAACCATGCCTCTTTTATTCGTACAGTTGGCCATACAGTTCCATCGGAAAAAACAGTATGCATATGAAAATCGCACTTTAATGTTTTATATCCCGAAATGTCTGGAATATTAATATCCTTTCGAGATTGACCAACTGCAAATCCAACAATTAAATATAAAATAAGAAAAAAGGAGAGTCTTTTATAGTGCATAACTTAAGGTTTTTTGTTTTTGAACGACTTTATAAATATCAAAATTTTTCTTGAATTAATAAAGAATTCGACTTAAAGTATTTAAGAATTGTAAATGAATCATTAAGTTTAGCAGAACTTATTCACTCTTTTTAATTTTTTTATAAAGAGTATTGTCTGAAATGTAATTTATTCTGATCTTTGCTTACGATATATTATGGAAAAACTAATTAAAAATACAGGCAACCAAAGCCAGGCTATTGAGTTAAAAAAAACCAGTCATAAAAAACACATAATACGTGCAATTTACTTCAATGGTCCATTGTCTAACTCTGAACTTTCTAAAATAATAAAATTAAGTACACCTAAAATTAATAGCCTTTTAGTTGAATTAATTGATGAAGGAATAGCACAAGAATTAGGAAGAGGCAACTCCAGCGGAGGCAGGCGCCCTAATATTTATGGTTTAATTAAAGATAGTTTTTTTGTGGTTGGAATAACCATTAATATCAATCGAACAATAATTTCGATTTTCAATAGCAACAACCAGGAAGTTAGTGGACCACACTACTTTCCAATAAAAATGCAATCGGATATCACAATCTTTAATAAGGTTAACGAAAAACTGGAGGTGGTTATAAAAAACAGTAATATTCCACATAACAAAATATTAGTTGCCGGAATAGAAATTCCAGGATTAATAAATCAAGAAGAGGGCATCAACAAAACCTACTTCCCACATGTTTCTAATTTGTCTGAAGAATTAAAAACAATTTTTGGAATTCCGGTCTATTTTAACCACGACTCAAAGGTTCGGGCATTCGCAGAACAACACTTTGGATTAGCAAAAAACAAAAAGAATGTTTTACTTCTTCAAGCAGATTGGGGTTTGGGTCTGGGAATTATAATAGACGGGAAACTTTATACCGGAAAATCGGGATATTCAGGAGAATTCGGGCATTTACCTATTGTGGATAACGGTGTTTTATGTTCATGCGGAAAACAAGGCTGTTTGGAAACAATGGTTTCAGCAACAGCAATTGTACGCATGGTAAAAGAAGGGATAGAATTGGGAAATTCTTCATTAATTAAAGAATTGACAAATAACGATTTAGATAAAATTGAAATTACAGACGTAATTCAGGCAGCCAATTCCGGTGACCAATTTGCCATTGCCATATTTTCGGAAGTTGGACGTTGGTTGGGTCGGGGAATTGCATATCTGCTTCAAATATTTAATCCTGAATTAATAATTATTGGTGGTCGTGTTGCAGAAGCAAACCAGTTTATTCTGGCACCTATTCAGCAAGCCATTCATACATACAGTAATCGAGATATTAGTAACAATACGGAGATAGAATTTTCTGAACTGGGTTCAAAAGCAGGTCCAATGGGAGTTGCAGCTTACGCCCTGGAAAAAATATCAAAATCTAAACATTAGTAAATATGAAATTAAACTTCACAGAGGTTGAAAAGGCTTTTTTTAAAGAAGCCAAATTACAAGATCTTTCAACTCTATTCCCTTATATAACTGTTGAAAGCTTCCCGAAACTGGGACTTCTTTCAGCTTTAAGTTTTTTGGAGTGGGCCGGAGAAAACCCCAATGGAGTAATTAGTTTACCCACCGGGAAAACTGCCCAGCATTTTATTCAGTTTACACATTTACTCCTCGACAATTGGGACAATAAAAAAGGGAAAGATATTCTCTCAAAATTTAATTTAAGCAACCTTAAAAAACCAGATTTAAGCAATCTCCAATTTGTACAAATGGGTGAATTTTATCCCATTAAAACAGAGCAACACAATAGTCTGTGTAATTATGCACAAAAATATTACGTCGATGGGTTTGGACTAAAGAAAGAGAATGCGCTGTTAATCAATTCAGAAGAAATTGAATTAGCCGAAAATAAACATTTCACCGAAGTCTTTCCAGATTATATTATAGATCTTTCACTACGATTTAGAGAGGCAAAATCAAGCACAGAACAACTTCAAAAAGATTCGCTTTTTAAGATCGATAATTGGTGTACCAGCTACGAAAATGAAATTCGCAAAAAAGGCGGCATTGGCTTCTTCCTTAGCGGCATTGGTCCCGACGGTCACATTGCTTTCAACACGAAAGGATCCGACCACTTTTCAACTACCAGACTTACAAAAACTAATTTCGAAACTCAGGCAATTACAGCTGCAGACCTTGGTGGAATTGAAGTCTCGAAAAACAGATTGGTAATAACAATTGGATTGGGAACAATTAGTTACAATGTAAACAATAAAGCCATTATTTTTGCTGCAGGAGAAGCAATTGCCGAAACAATAAAAGAAGCATTAGAAAATAAACCAACAGTAACATCTCCTGCATCTTCGCTACACAAATTAAAAAATGGCCGTTTTTATTTGACTGATGGAGCAGCGGTAAAATTGGAGGACAGTACTGATTACTTTTACAAAAACGGACCATGGACGCACAAAAAAACGGAACGTGCTGTAATGGAACTTTGCAAAAAAGTAAACAAATTTGGACCAAAACTAGAATTGGATGATTTAAAGGCAGATAAATATTGCAGAATGATTCCCGGGCTGAATGACAAAACAGTACAAACTGTTATCGATTCCATTTTAGCTAAAATGGAGAGGGGAATGCAAAAAGAGATCAATCAAGTCTACTATCATACCGGGCCTCATCACGATGATATTATGCTGGGAATTATGCCATCGACCAACCGCCAGTCGCGCGATGCCAGTAACGAGATGCACTTTTCTGTCCTAACTTCAGGATTTACAGCGGTAACCAACACTTTCCTTTACGATTTATTGATCGACACAAAAGATTTAATGTCTCATGGAAAAATTGAGATGATTGATTTTCCTGACTTTTTTAAAGATGGTTACAAATACAAATGGGATAAAGATATTTATCACTATCTGGATAATATTGCTGCTCAGGACGACGAAGAAAAGCGACGAGGAGTTTGCCATCGTTTAATTCGGGCTCTGGTTTCTATATGGGGCATTAAAACCAAAGAAGAACTAAGAGAAACTATTTATGAAATATTAAGTGTATTGAAAAATAGTTACGACGGAGGTAAAAATCCACCAAAGGTTCAGAAACTGAAAGGTATGATTCGCGAGTTCGAAGAGGAACTGGTTTGGGCACACTACGGGATTATGGTGAAAAATGTTCACCACCTTCATTTGGGATTTTATTCTGGCGATGCTTTTTCAAGTCAGTCCGATTTTGACAGAGATGTATTACCTATTCTTGAAGATTTCAGAAAATACAAACCTACAATTGTAAGTTTGGCAATGGATCCGCAAGGAAGCGGGCCAGACACGCATTATAAAGTTTTACAAGCTATCGCAAAAGCTGTTGAAGCCTGGAACAAAGAGGAAGATTTGAGTAAGCTCCGAATTGTGGGTTACCGAAATGTATGGTTTAAATACAATCCGTGGGATGCAGAAGTTATCGTTCCTGTATCGCTGAATTCATTGGCAACACTAAATAAATCATTCGAAGAATGTTACGTAACCCAGGTAAATGCGTCGTTTCCAAGTTACCAGCTAGATGGTAGATTTAGCGAACTCACACAAAGTATTTGGTTTGAACAACACAAACAAATCCAATTTTTATTAGGGAAAAATTACTTCTACCAAAACGAATCGCCACTGTTACGAGCAACCCACGGAATGGTTTTTCATCGCGATTTAAATGTGGAAGATTTCCTTGAAGAAGCTTTCAAAATGGAAAAAACAATGGAAGGAATATTTTGATAATCAAGCTAATTTTATATTAGTAAAATCCCGGAAATTTACTGATTGTGAATTCCCGGGATTTTTTAATTTGAAAAACTTATTTAATACTATTCTCTTACCTCTTGCATACTTAAATTTATTTTAATAAATTTAAAAAGAAATTTATTTCAACATAATATTTTTCAAAACTTTTCATTCAGTTGCTAAAAAATATACTATTATGGAACACGAAGAAGTAAAACAAAAAGTAAAAAAAGCAGTTTCAGAAATTTTAAAAATTAACCAATCTGATATTGATGATGATGCAAATTTTGTTCTTGATTTGGGTGCAGATTCTATTCAAAGTATTCAGATGGTTGCAGCCTTTGAAGAAGAATTCGATATTGAAATGGATGAAGATGGAGCCGTATCAGTGCAAACCATCTCAGGAGCAGTTGATTTTATAGCCGGTTATCTGGATTAATTAATTTCTATAATTGAGTAGTAAATAAGACAGGTAAAATAATAAATAGCATTGGTTATACTGCTGTAATGAAAGTTATATCTAACGATATTATCCATAAATCAAACATAGACGGAGTTGCAAAAAATGTAAACTCAAAACATGAAACAGAACAAGTATTTACTGCAATTTAAGCACCCGCGAATAAAAATATTTAAAGATGTAGGTTTCAGAACAACTCCTGTTGCAAAAAGGCTGCATTAGATATGATTACGCAAATAAAATCTTCAAAAATTTTGATGGGTGCCAGAGAAAGAGCTGTAATAGCTAATGATGGTATTGCCGACACGAAAAATGTTATTTAATAACAATTAAATTATAAACTTTTTAAATATAAAAACGATGAGAATTTTAATGCACGACAATTATTTACAATTAAGTAAATGGACAGCACATTATATTGCTAAAAGGATAAGTGAATTTAACCCAACACCCGAAAAACCTTTCGTGCTTGGATTACCAACCGGATCTTCTCCAATCGGAACTTATACCGAGTTAATCGAATTGGTAAAAGAGGGAAAAGTTTCTTTCCAAAACGTAGTTACCTTTAATATGGATGAGTATGTAAACATTCCTGAAGATCATCCTCAAAGTTATCACTTCTTTATGGATAAAAATTTATTCAACCACATCGATATCCCTCGTGAAAATATTAATGTATTAAATGGCAATGCACCGGACTTAGAAAAAGAATGTGCAGATTATGAAGCAAAAATTGCACGTTTAGGCGGAATCAAATTATTCCTTGGGGGAATAGGACCCGATGGACATATCGCATTTAACGAACCCGGATCTTCGTTAAAATCAAAAACAAGGGTAAAAACGTTAACTTACGATACAATTCTTGCCAACTCAAGATTCTTTGGGAATGACATTAACAAAGTGCCAAAAACAGCATTAACGGTTGGTGTAGACACGGTTATGCAGTCAGATGAAGTTGTAATTATTATTAATGGATACAACAAAGCAAGGGCATTGCAAAAAGTGGTTGAAGAAGGTGTAAATCACATGTGGACCGTTTCTGTCCTTCAACTTCACCAAAGAGGAATGATTGTTTGCGACGAAGATTCTACTTATGAACTAAAAGTTGGTACGGCCAAATATTTTAAAGATATAGAAAACGAGGAATTAAAAACTTTCTCTGAATTATAAGAATCATGTACAGAAATCTTAACGATTCTGAAATAAAAATTCTTAAACAACAAGGTTGTTCAGCTGAAAATTGGGTAGATGTTCTGGTAACTGCCAAGTTTTCATCTGAAAATATTTTTAATACACAGTTTGCCGGGGCTGTAAAACTCGGATTCCTTAGAGATAAAATCGAGGTAGAAAAATCAATCAATAAACCAGCCGGTATAAAAAACAGTTATATTGAGAATTGCACTATCGGAGATAATGTATTAATCTGCAATGTAAATAGCCTTGTAAATTACACTGTTGCCAATAATGTGGTTATCGAAAACGTAGGTACTGTAGTTGTTAATGGTGAAACTGCATTTGGGAATGGCACCGAGATTGAAGTTTTGAATGAAGGCGGAGGCAGAGAACTTCCAATTTTTGATAAATTGTCGGCTCAGGTTGCATATATGCTTGTGGTTTATCGCCATGATAAAAAACTGACGGAAAAAATTACAAACATCATTGCCCGTTACATAGAGAGTAAAAAATCAACCACAGGCAACATTGGAGAAAATGCTCGTATCACAAATACAATCTCTTTGAGGAATGTAAATGTTGGAGCACATACAGTTATTTCCGGTGCATCAAATTTAGAGGAGGGTACTATTGTAAGCTGCAAGGAAGCTCCGGTAAAAATTGGGGAAGATGTTATCGCAAAAAAATTTATTGTGCTTTCCGGATCAACTATCGACAGTGGTGCAATACTTACCTCAACCTTTGTTGGGCAAGGGGTAAAAATGGGAAAACAATTCTCATCCGAAGGGTCTGCTTTCTTTGCAAATTGCGAAGGGTTTCATGGCGAAGCCTGCAGCCTTTTTGCAGGCCCCTATACAGTTACCCATCACAAATCAACCTTGCTTATTGCAGGAATGTTCTCATTCTTTAATGCTGGAAGTGGAACCAACCAAAGTAATCACATGTACAAATTGGGACCTTTGCATCAGGGAATTGTGGAACGTGGGTCTAAAACCGGATCGTTTTCATATTTATTATGGCCATGCAGAATAGGTGCGTTTTCGGTTGTAATGGACAAACATGGTGGAAATTTCGATACGTCAGATCTTCCATTTTCGTATATTACCGTTGAAAATGGGAAAAGCGTAATTACTCCGGCAATGAACCTGTTTACTGTGGGAACAAAACGTGATAGCGAAAAATGGCCAACCCGTGATCGAAGGGAAGGTCCGGGGAAACTGGATTTAATAAACTTTGAATTTCTTAACCCGTATATTATGGGGCGAGTGCTGAAAGGTAGCGAAGTATTAAAAACACTAAGCGAAAACACGCCAAGAACCAGGGAATTTGTAAATTATAAGGGAATTAATATTTTGCGGTTAATGTTACGAACTACGCGAAAATATTATGAATTGCTAATAAATATTTATGTAGGCGGCGAAGTATTAAAACGAATAGGAGAGATAACTGCATTTTCATCTTTTAACGATGTTATTGAAAGACTGAAACCGGTTGGAGAAAATGGAAAAGGCAATTGGGTTGATATTTTGGGCATGTTTATGTCTGAAGATTCTTTCAACAATTTCAGGGCAGATATAATTAATGGGGAAATATTTTCTATCGATGGTATTCAGAGTTCATTAACCGAAATATTTGGGCAGTACAACGACTTAGCATGGAACTGGTGTGCCAGCATTATTGAATTAAAAAATGAATGCAAAATTACTGACTTAACAAAAGATCATGTTATTCAATTAATTTCTGAATATCAGAAGAACGCTGTTAAATTAAATAACATGATACTTAAAGATGCTGAAAAAGAGTTTGATTCAATAACAAAAATTGGTTTTGGTGTAGATGGGGATGAACAAGTCCGCGACCAGGATTTTGAAAATGTTAGGGGCACCTACGAAAAAAATAAATTTGTCTCTGAATTAATCAGGGAAACGGAAAAAATAAATTATGACACAAAAAGGATAACTTCTATTATTCTGGAGCTTTAAAGTTTAAATTGTAACAAATCATTCCTAATAGATAAAAATTGATGTAAAAATAGAGTTGGAAATTATAAACTGAATTAATTTAGAAAGGACAGAATTATGAGTAACAGACAAAAATTTCATCCGCTGGTTGATGCAACTGAACCCAATCTTCTTGAAAAAACATTTGATTACAATTTACCTCCATTGATCAAATTTGACGGGCCACTTATCGAATACATCGATGGTGAAGCTATTGAATTTGATCCAAAGTCTGTCAAAGAACGGCATAACGTTATTACTGACACAACCTTTAGAGAAGGTCAGCAAGCACG
>JABMPI010000077.1 GCA_013203755.1 Bacteroidota bacterium | reverse complement strand
GATTTATGGATCACGTGCTTCTAACGGAGTAGTTGTTTTTACTACCAAAAAAGGTGCTGAAGGTAAACCTACAATTCGTGTAAATGCTAAATTCGGAATTGTTACCAGCTCCAAAAGGTTAACTTCACATAATAGTGAGGAAGTAATAGACTGGTTGGTGGACATGAATGAATCTGTTGGTAATTTATTGATGGATGATTGGTCCGTATTTGAACCTTATGACAGGGTTCCTGATCAATACAAAGGTGATTGGTTAGCTGCAAATGATATTCCCGGAGAAACGGATGCGAATGTCATTACAACAGCCTGGCTGAATAATGTGGGATTTGAAGCAAGTGAAAAAGAAAATTATTTTGCCGGCAACAAATACGACTGGCAGGATTGGTTATTTCAGACAGGACAAAGGCAAGATTACAATATAAGTATATCTGGCCGTAGTGACGCAATATCTTATTACTGGTCGATAGGAATGAAAGACAATGAATCGGTTCAGACAGGAGAAACTTTTAAATCCATTACTTCACGTTTAAATCTTGATTTTAAGGTGACGGATTATTTGAATGTCGGATTAAATGCCAATTTTGCTTTTGAAGATGAAGGCCAACAGCCAATTGGAAGCGGTGGTTACGAAACACTTTCACCTTACGATAGTCCATGGGCTGTTGGAATGCCTCAGACCAAAGAAAACCTGGCATTAGCGGCTGCGGGCTCGAACAGAAGTAATCCGCTATTGAATCCAGCATTTATAAACAGGGAATTCGACCGATACAGAGTATTCCCAACTATATATGCCAAACTGAATTTACCTCTTGGTGTTACTTTTACTTCCCGGTTTACACAACGATTCGATATCAGAACAAGATTTCAATTTGATGACCCGGTACACCCACTTTGGACGCATGGAGGGGAAATCAGAAGAAGACACAACAAGTTCTATGGTTGGCAGACGGATAACATCCTTAACTGGGATAAGGAATTTGGATTGCACAGGTTTAGTGTTACCCGATTATGGAATGCTGAGGAAAATAATAGCTGGTTTACTGATTCATTTACTTCTCAACTATCTCCAAATGCGGCATTGGGATTTCATGAGATGGCTTTTGGACTTCAGCCATCCAATGATTCCAGTGATGAATCAAATTCCAGAACTGCCCTAATGGGTAGGGTGAATTATTCTTACGGTTCAAAATACCATTTGTCCGCTTCAATTCGTCGTGATGGTTATTCCCGGTTCGGCTCCAAACATTTATATGCTACATTCCCATCCGTTTCGGCCGGATGGACATTATCCAACGAAGAGTTTATGTCCTCCATGCCATCCTGGTTTAATTTTCTTAAACTTCGAATGTCCTGGGGTGTCAATGGTAACAGTAGCGGTTTAGGTGCATATGCAGCCTACGCCCAATTAAGCGACGATAAATTCCTGTTGTATGACAACGGATACGCACTCTCATCTTATCTTTCTGTAAACAGGCTAGGAAACAGCGATCTGGCCTGGGAAAAAAATGATTCATGGAACCTGGGAATTGATTATGGATTCTGGGAGGGCCGCTTAAGAGGTTCATTGGATATTTATTCTTCAGAAACTACAAATCTGCTGTTGGATAAAGTATTACCCATTATTACTGGATTCAGCTCTGTGACAACAAATGTGGGTAATCTTAAGAATGTTGGATTTGATTTGGCAATAAATACGATCAACATTGACCAAGGAGATTTTCGCTGGACAAGTAACTTAAATATTCATTTTAATAAAAATGAAATTGTTTCTCTTACCGGTGAAAAGAATCCCAAATTGGACGAAAATGGCAATCCTGTTATGGACAGTAATGGCAATCCCGTTCTGGTAGAACCTGACGATACTGATAATGATTGGTTTATTGGTCAGGATAAAGATGTAATCTGGGATTATGAACTGGATGGCATATATCAATTGGGAGAAGAAGCAGATGCTGCTGTATACAACCTGTTCCCCGGAGATTTTAGAGTAATAGACCAAAACAATGATGGTAAACTAAATACTTTTGATAAAGTTTTTCAGGGAACAAGATCGAATCCATGGCACATTACTTTTACAAATGAATTTACTTATAAGCAGTTCGATTTAGGGATTGTTTTTCTATCTAAATTAGGATACAAGGGAGGCTCCACATTGCCATTAAATAATGCGCAACAATACATTAAAAACCATAATTGGTATAAGATTCCTTACTGGACACCGGATAATCCAATTAACGATTACGCTAGGATCAATTCTGTAATACCTGCCAATATGAATGTTTGGTCTTCCAGGTCATACCTTCGTTTACAAAATGTATCACTGGGCTATACAATACCTCAGGATGTTTTGGAATCTATTAAGTTTTCAAATGCACGTATTGCCTTTAATATTGAAAATGCCTGGGTATTGACGAAATGGGAACTTGGCGATCCGGAATCAAGGCTGGAGATGCCAAGAATATATTCATTTAGCGTTGATTTTTCATTTTAAGGATAACAATTGATAAATTTAAAAATTAGAAAAATGAAGAGGATAAAATATATAATTCTGACATTACTCATCGTCTTAACGATGTCATGCGGTGAAAATTTTCTGGAAAAAGAGCCATTGTCATTTTTAAGCCCGGAAAATACGTATGTAGATGCAGCGGGCTTACAAACAACATTGGATGCCGCCATAAAAGGGATTTTTGATCAAATTAATGGTGATAATGAAAGTCATATGTTCCAGCAGAATACGAGTGATAATTCTGTGGTATCTGTAATTGTAGCCAGACCAACCGATGGATACATTGATATGAGAACGTATGCTACGCCCCAAAATCCATCTGAGAATCAAACCAACAGGGCAACTACATTTTACAAGACGTGTTATATTAATCTAAAGAATGCCAATACAGTAATTGATTATATTGATCAGGTTGAATGGACAGATGGAGAAAATGATACGGAACGAAACCATCTTTTAGGAAGTGCCTACTTTTTAAGAGCACTTTTGTTTATGCAACAAACCATGCAATTTGGGAACTGTGCCTTTCCTTTAAAGTCAATAACTTCAGCAAGACAAGATTTTAAGGCATTCCATATGCAGGGAATATGGGATCAGATGATTACGGATCTTGAATGGGCTGTACAACATATAAAATCAAAAAGCGAAGTTGTTACCGGAAGGCCACCAAATGCGGCAG
>JABMPI010000779.1 GCA_013203755.1 Bacteroidota bacterium | reverse complement strand
TGTTTAAAAATACAAAATACTGCCTGAATAAATTACTCTTGTGAAAGACTTTTTAGACAGTCTGACGTGTGTGTATATTCACTCTTTGTCTTACAAACATATGTAAAACACTGAATACTAGGACAGATAGTACTACGAAAGAAATGTAGGCTTTGTTGCGATGCACAACGTAAGTTTTCACCTAATTTAAGAAAGGGAATAAAGGCAGAACTATCTGAAATTTGCAAAGATCTTAAGATGAAACAAAAGCGAATTAAGAATCCACCAGATTGGCTTTATGAATAAAACGAAAAGGTTCAACTATAAAACTGATGTGAACTAGTAGGGAGCAGTCTATCTCATAAAGAAAACATTTAAAATAATTCGAATACAAACATACCCCCCCCTCAGTGTCCCCGAAAAAAACAAAAGCATCGTAAGTGCTTATATTATAATGTATAAAGATTTTATTTAGTAATCCCGACGGAAATGCATATAATTCATGAGAGAAATCGAAAAGAATAATTGTAAATAACATACTGTCCCCTCTACTGTTCTCTTTAAATGTAGACAATTCCTAATAACCTGTATTACAGAGTGTAATAAAGCATTAATTTAGTTCTGCAAGGACAACTTAATTTAATCTGCCTTTTCAAGGCGAATATTTACATTTTTTATTCAACCCAAGGCGTTTCCGTCAACTGACGGATGAAATAAACTGCACTTTCAGTGCGATGTTAAAATTTAGAATCAGATTTCAACCCTTGATTAGCATTAGTAGTATAAAAAAGCTGATTATAAAGTCTTTCATTTTGTTAATTTCTAATTTTGCCAAACTAAATGGATATTTTTAATGCTCCTATTAATTTACACTAATTATAAATAAACTTTTATTTTTTGGTATAAATTCAATTTATTACTGTATTACAGTTTGTTCTACGATACCCAAAGATTAGCTAAATGTGATTTTTTGTTAATATTTACAAAAAAGATGTTAAGGTATTTTGTTCAATTCTTTAAAAACACTTATTTTGCAAACATTGAGAAAATGTAAAAAATTAAGACATGTTGGAAATAGGTAAATATTCGATGGTAACGTTAACATACGATTTACGTGTTGACGATGAAGAAGGAGAAGTAGTAGAACAGGCAACAGAAACTGAACCATTGGAGTTTTTATATGGTGCAGGTGCAATGCTCCCTAAATTTGAATCACATCTTGCCGGTCTTCGTGAAGGTGAGCCGTTTACTATTAAACTGGTTAAAACCGATGCGTATGGTGACGTTAATGAAGATGCTTTGGTAGAATTGCCAAAGAATGTATTTCTTGTTGATGGTAAATTTGATGACGAACTAATTCAAATTGGAAATACAGTGCCAATGATGAGCAGCAATGGTCAGCGTTTAAATGGTTTAGTTCTTGAAATTAACGATGAAATCATAAAAATGGATTTTAACCACCCATTGGCAGGTGAAGATTTATTTTTTGCAGGTAAAGTAATGGCAGTGCGTCAGGCTTCAGACGAAGAAGTATCACAATTGCTTTCAGGTGGTGGTTGCGGTTGCGGAAGCGGCGGTGGAGGTTGTGACTCTGGTGGTTGTGGCGACGATTCTTGCAGTACAGACGAAAGTGCTGGCGGCGGCGGCGGTTGTGGCTGCTAGATTTTATTTTGATTATTAGCTCAAATTGTATATTTTAACCTCGTTTTCTACAACTATGTGGAAAACGAGGTTTTTTTAATTACTGTATGAATACATTTGGAAGAATTTTTAGGTTGACATCTTTTGGCGAATCTCATGGAAGGGGAATTGGCGGAATTATTGATGGTTGCCCGGCTGGTCTTGAACTGAATATTGAACTCATTCAACAAGATTTAGCCCGAAGAAAACCGGGGCAGTCAAAAATAACAACTCAACGAAAAGAACCCGATCAAGTTGAATTTCTATCTGGTGTTTTTGAAGGCAAAACACAAGGCACTCCAATAGCTTTTGCCATTTGGAACAAAGACCAGCATTCAACCGATTATAACGATTTAAAAGATATTTACAGACCGTCTCATGCAGATTATACTTATATACAAAAGTATGGTACACGCGACCATCGGGGAGGCGGCCGATCGTCGGCAAGAGAAACTATTGCCCGGGTTGTGGCTGGTGCAATTGCCAAACAGGTACTTGCAAAAGTCGGTGTTGTTGTAAATGCATTTGTTTCGCGTGTAGGTGAGATTAGTTTGAATAAGCCGTATCAGCAATTAGATCTTTCAAAAACTGAAGATAATATTGTGCGTTGTCCCGATTCATTAACAGCGGAAAAAATGATTTCCAGAATAGAAGCGGCTGCAAAAGATAAAGACACGGTTGGCGGAGTTATTACAGGAGTTGCCAGCGGGGTACCTACAGGGTGGGGCGAACCGGTTTTTAATAAATTACACGCCGACCTTGGTTTTGCCATGTTGGGAATAAATGCCGTTAAAGGATTTGAGTATGGTTCTGGTTTTGATGGTACAAAATTAAGTGGATCTGAACATAACGATGTCTTTATTCGTTCAGAAGATAGCATTCGAACAAAAACTAATAATTCTGGTGGTATTCAAGGGGGGATCTCAAATGGAGAGGACATTTATTTTAATGTTGCATTTAAACCCATTGCTACCTTATTAAAAGAACAAAATACTGTGGATAAGGATAATAATGAAGTTAGAATTAATCCAAAAGGAAGACACGATCCTTGTGTTTTACCACGGGCTGTGCCAATTGTTGAAGCAATGGCTGCAATGGTTTTGGTAGACCACTATTTATTAAGCAAACTAAACTCTATTTAATATGCCAAGAAAAAAAAAGAACAGAAGAATTCAAGTACCACCTGTAATCAAAGGAATGTCAGTTTATGGTGTTCGCGGAAGAAAGTCAAATGAAGTTATCTTGCATTTGGAGGAATACGAAGTTATTCGTTTACTTGACTACGAAAATTTGACTCAGGAACAGGCTGCGGTATTCATGGATGTTTCAAGACCTACTTTAACTCGCATTTACGAAGAAGCAAGGAATAAAGTAGCATCGGCCTTTGTTGAAGGAAGAGATTTAATTTTTAAAGGAGGAGATATCTATTTTGAAAAAAATTGGTATAAATGTAATGGTTGTCAAGCCAGTTTTAGCGATTATTCCGAGGAGGTAAAAAAATGTCCGGTTTGTAGTTCAGATGATTTGATCTCTCTGAATGAATTCTATTCAGCTTAGATAAATATATTCAAAAAGAACCACCGGGTCAATACCCGGTGGTGTCCAATTAAGTTGTGATAAAACCAGAGTCCTAGATTAACCAGGATGTTCAATTTACAACAAATTTTTATACTAATCAACATGTAGCTGTCTTATTTTAAGTGCTTTACATATTGTATTTGTTGTTTGTATTTATAAATATAAGGATATTAAATACAAATAAGTATTTAATCGTCTGTCCAATCCCCGTCTTTTCTAATAAACTGTTATTCTCGACAATAGTTTTAATCAATTTATTCTTTATTCAATCTTGAGTAAAAATGTTATTTCATTTTACATATATTCGCAGTTTAATTTTTTCTTAAATGAAGATTCGAAAACTATTAAGGATATTACACCGCGATTTGGGCTATTTTATTGTGGGAATGACAATAATATATTGCTTGTCAGGAATTTTTCTAAATCATCGTCACGATTTTAATCCTGATTATAAAATATTTAGCTACAACTTTCAAACCGATTTTCAGAATAAAACTAATCTAACTGAACTAGAAGTTAAAGATATTTTACAATCTTTTGATGAGCACAAAGTAGTGTATAAAAAGCACTATTTAAATAAAAAGGGAATTGTAAAAGTATTTATTGAAAATGGTGAAGTCGCAATTAATCCCGGAACAGGAGAAGGATCTATGCACTATCTTCAAAAACGGCCAATTATTTTTGGAATGAATAAATTGCATAAAGCAACTCTTGGAACAGTTTGGAAGTGGGGAAGCGATTTGATGGCTGTAATTCTTCTGTTTGTGGCTATTTCTGGTCTTTTCTTATTGAAAGGGAAACATGGTTTTAATCGCTGGGGATGGTGGTTAACAATTCTAGGATTTGTTGTACCTTTAGTTTTCGCATTGATCTTTATATAATAATAAACTCATACAAAAATGAAAAATCTAGCTTTATTCGCAGTATTAGCACTAATTCTATTTAGTTGCGGAAATCAAAAAAGTAAAAAACAAATTGTTGAACAAACCAAGCCTGAAGTTCTTGTGTTATCGGTAGATGAGTTGTATGAAAATGCGGGTGACCTAACTGACAAAGAAGTAGTTGTAAAAGGAACTGTTATGCATGTTTGTAAAGAAGGTGGGCAACGCTGCTTTATTATGGGTAGCAACGAAGATATTAATGTTAGGATTGAAGCGGGTGAAAAAATTGGTGCTTTTAATCAGGAATTGATGGGAAGTGATGTGGAAATTGTAGGGATATTAATACAGGTAAAAACTGAAGCCGAAGCACATAATCCCGGACAACACGAAAATGGAGAACTTGCCGAAGGCGAACATAAAGAAGATACTGAAACCGACAATGCTCATAAAGTTATTGCAGAGTCTCAAGATGCTTCTGAAATAGTCTATTTTATTGAAGGTTTAAAATTTAAAGAATTATAATCGATTTCAATATAAAATGTGAAGGAGGATTTAGAGTCCTCCTTTTTTATTGCTTATTTGGCAGGAATAAATTTTAGAGATACCGAATTAACGCAATGTCGGGTGTCTTTCGAGGTATATTTTTCACCAGTAAATACATGCCCTAAATGACCCTTGCAATTGTTGCATGTAATTTCAGTTCGTCTTCCATCCGCATCAGTAGTTTTTTTTACCGCGCCTTTTATTTCATCGTCAAAACTTGGCCATCCACAGTTTGATTCAAATTTATCAGAAGAGTTGTACAAAGCTGCATTGCACTGTTTGCAGACGTAAATTCCACTCTTTTTATTTGTGTTGTACTCACCGGTAAACGGACGTTCTGTACCTTTGTTGATAATTACATATTCTTCTATTTCGGATAGCTTATTGAATTCCGATTTCTTCTCTATCATCTTATTTGTCTCTTTATTTATATGCTCTTGTGCATGGATTGTAAATGCCATGCCAATAAGTAATACTACTAATATTGTTTTCATATGATTATAATTGTTTGCTTTTTACGGTATCATATGGAACTCGCTTATGATCATCCTCCTGTGTACAAAAAGTTTTACATGCTCGTTTCATCAGTTTATAATTAATAGTTTTCAATGGTAACAGATGTAACTTACCATGATTTTATAATCATTCTTTTTTGTGATTTAATAATTCTAAAATCATGGACGTTTCATAATACAATAAGAAACAAAACTTAATGGAAAATGGTTTAAGCTATTTTGTTAAGAATTATTAATCCCAATGCCAGGTAAATTATTTAAAGTAATTTTTCCGTTTATCACTTTCATTCCAGAATAGGGATCGTTTGAAATTAATAGATTGCCATCCAGATCTGCCCAGTCTGCTTTTGGTGAGAGTTGTGCTGCTGCTGAAACTGCACACGAAGTTTCTGTCATGCAACCAATCATAACTTTCATTTGATTGGCACGTGCCAGATTTATCATTTTGTGGGCTTCACGCATTCCTGTGCATTTCATAAGTTTAATATTAATGCCAGAATATGCACCAATTGTAGCTTTTATATCAGAAAGTCGTTGCAATGCTTCATCTGCAATTATTGGCAGTGGCGAGTTTTCTGTAAGCCATGCAATATCGTCCAACATCTCTTTTGGCATTGGTTGTTCAACAAATTCTATCCCTTTATCTTTTAACCAGAAAACCATGTCAAGCGCATGTTGTTTATCTTTCCACCCCTGATTAACGTCAACACAAAGTGCCACGTCAGAAATCGAGCGGATAGTTTCAATCATTTCCTTATCATTCTTGCGACCCAATTTTACTTTTAGAATACTAAAATCTGAAGCTTCGTGTACTTTTTGTTTTACCACTTCATTTGTATCAATACCAATTGTAAAAGATGTGGCCGGAGAATTTTCAGCAGAAAATCCCCAGATTTTATGCCAGGGTTGCCCAAGTATTTTTCCAATTAAATCGTGCAGGGCTATGTCAACTGATGCTTTGGCGGCAGAATTACCTGTAGCAGAATTGTCAACATATTCTAATATTTCATCTAATCGAAATGGATCAGTAAACTGCTTTAAATTTAATCGTGATAAAAATTTTGCCGCGGTTTCCTGGGTTTCGCCTAAATAGGGTGGCATAGAAGCTTCTCCGTATCCCGTAAATCCTTCGAATTTAATTTTTATAAGCATAACCGGAGTTGTACTTCGCGAACTATTTGCCAACGTAAAAACGTGTTTTAATTGTAAATTATAAGGCTCAAAACTTAATTGTAATCCTTTTTGTGGTAGACTTCCTTTTTTCATGTTCGAATAACTTAATTGTGGTAAAACCATTCCACCAAAGGTGAATAAAGTAGTGTTTTTTAAAAAATTTCTTCTGTTTGTTTTCATTGTTGTTTTGTTGAGCGATATATTTTCAACATTATTAATACCAGGGGTGATTTTTAAGTTGTTGAATTCCGTTTTGGTTAGCAACATTCATAACTCTTCTGGCACGAATAAAATTATTTGTTCTATTTACAGAATAGATTTTACTTTTTGGATTAAAACTGTTTCTTTTTATTTTTCCTGCCGCATGAATAAATTCAGTTTTGCCAAAAGAAAGTGCAACATGAGTAACTTTTTCCGATTGTTCCTGTGTCTTCTTTTGACCAAAGAATAGCAAATCACCGGTCATTATTTCGTTGAAATTTGATTCTGTATTAACTAAATCTCCATGTTTGGTTTGCAGGGAAGCATCGCGGGCTAGTAGTAGCCCATTCATAAAATAGATGGTTTTTACAAATCCACTACAATCCATTGCCCGTGCAGATGTTCCGCCCCACAAATATGGACGCCCCATTAATTGATTTGCTAAATGTTTTAAATGAATTGTGTCTGGTTGAATGTTATTTTTGAATTCATCAAAATCTTTCCAATTGTCTGGCGTTGTAAAACCTTGTCTTCCATCAGGAAAACGAATTTTTATAGCTTTGTAATTCTCTTCCTCAACGTTTAGAATATTTCCCATTGCAATGTCAGAAACAGGGATTTTAAATTTATCTGTTTTATAAATGTTTCCATTGTCGCCAGTGAATATAATTTTTTGGGATTGTTTCCAATCGGTCAATTGTTTTTCTGAAATAGGAACAATTCCTTCAGAATCTATCCACGCGATATATTTATCTGGTGTTTGAATTAGAAACCAATCATTATCTTTTTTTAGCAGTTTAACTGGAGTGCCAAGTAATGCCTGAGTAGCAAGTTCTGCTGAATGTTGAGGTGCTGTACGTAAATTTGCAACTGATAAATTTACTATTCCATAGGTATTTTTACCAACCGTGGAATCTGGTAAAATATTCACCTTATCCGTAATATCAAATTGATTTAACAATAAAAATAATTCACTTTTTAAAGTTGAATTATCTGTTTCTCCTTCTAAAATCCATCGACCATTTTTATAGGAAGCAACTACATTAAAAATTGTTTCTCGCTTATCTATCGCTTTTTCAAATTGAAATTTGGCTATTATCTCTGTAGCCTTTTTGCCGTTGGAAAAATGGCATGAAAACAATGGAACAAAGAGAAAAAGGAATAGTATGTTTTTAATATTCATATAAATTTTTAATCGTTGGTGAAAACAAAGATATACAAAGAATGTGGTACTTTTAGCGAAAATTTTATTCATGGATAATACAATTCATATTCCTATTCTTTATCAGGATGAACATTTAATTGTGGTTAATAAACCAATTAATTTGGCAGTGCATAAAAATGATTTTATGCAGCACGATGCACCTTATCTTACCAAGGAAATTGGAGACTTAACGGGCAAATGGATTTTAAATGTACATCGATTGGATTCCAAAACCTCGGGGGTAATTGTATTGGCGTTTACCAAAGAAATTGCACACGAGTTGGCGCTTCAGTTTGAAAGAAAAGAGGTAAATAAAACTTATTACGCGATTGTACAAGGCGAGCCGGGCGAAGGGAGTTTCGATCGAAAAGTTTTGGTGAAGAAAAAAACGAAATTTAAAAAGCCGGCAGTAACGCATTTTAAGACCTTAAAAACGGTTCAGACCAATATTTCGTACAAAGAAAAAGAGAATGTAAAATTGAGTTTGGTTGAGATAAAACCGGAGACGGGTCGTTGGCACCAATTAAGGCAACATTTTGCTCAACATCAATTTGATATTTTGGGAGATTCACACCACGGTGATTTTACCCTAAATAAAATTATTACCGAACTTATTGGAGTGAAACGTTTGTTTTTGCATGCCAGTAAATTGGAATTTTACCATCCGGAATTAAAGGAGCAAATGGTATTTGACGCAGAAATACCAAAAGAATTTGAAACTATATTTAGCTATTTTCAGGAGTAGTTTTTAAAAATCTGGCAAGCTTATTAATTATCAAAATTATGATTGTTATATGATTCAATTAGGTATGGAACTTGTTGTTTTTCCTGATTGAGATTGAATTTAATCCTAAAAATAACGAGATAATTCATGAATAGTATGATAAAGGAGTTTATAAAATTGATAAAAAGGAAATTAGTCTGCTAATAATTAGACTGTTATGAAGTAACAGACATTATTTTGTGTTTTTTTTAACGTTGTTTTTGAAATGTGTAATAGATTAAAAAATAATACTTACTTTTGTAGCAATAAATATTTTTAATTATGAGTAACGGAACAGTAAAATTTTTCAACAATTCAAAAGGTTTTGGATTTATCGTACCAGAAGATGGTAGCAAAGATGTATTTGTACACCAAAACGGTTTAACAACTGAAATTAGAGAAGGTGACAAAGTAAGCTACGAAGTTGAAGAAGGTCAAAAAGGATTGAACGCAGTAAATGTTAAAGTAATATAATATTACAC
>JABMPI010000778.1 GCA_013203755.1 Bacteroidota bacterium | reverse complement strand
ATTATTTTCCTTTTTGTAACCTATTTACTTCGTTTTGGACTGTTTTATGTGATCGAAAAGAAGGATACTATGCCACAAACTTTTATAGCTCCCAAAGGACTAATTTCAATATTATTGTTTTTTGCTATTCCAGAATCGTTGCGAACGGAAGGATTTGAAAGTGGTGTTTTGTTTGTTGTAATTATTGCAACAAGTATTATTATGGCTTGGTCACTTATTTCCAACGGAAAGAAAAGGGAGTTTGTTGAGGTTGAAACTGTAAATATGGATGTTGCTACTGAAAGAACAGAAACTGTTGATTTACCCATAGATTAGTGAGTATGCAATTAATTACAATTAAAGAATCTCATTCTGCTTTAGATTTGGTCGTGCTTAAAAGTAGATTAGAATCAGATGGAATTGAATGTTATATAGAGGGAGAATTAACTTCGCAGGTTTTAAATCATATTCCTTCAATGCAAGCCAAACTTAAAATTTCAAAAATCGATTTTGAAAAAGTTAAGGAGATTTTGATTGAAAATGGAGAATGGCAATCGGATGAAACTAAAGTAGTTTGTCCGAAGTGCGGCTCTGAAAAATATCGAGCAAAAAGAAGTATAAAAGAAAAATGGAGACTTGTTGTCTCTGTTATAATGACACTGGTAACTTTTTTGCCGGTGAATAATTCCTATCGTCCGGCAACTTTTGTTTGTGATCGTTGTGAAAACGAGTTTCCGGGTTAAAGATGGAATCTCCCCGTAAAATAATTCACATCGACATGGATGCATTTTTTGCATCGGTGGAACAATTAGACAATCCAGAGTTGAGAGGGAAACCTGTGGCTGTTGGTGGTTCTGGTGAAAGGGGAGTGGTTGCAGCTGCAAGTTACGAAGCCCGGAGGTTTGGCGTAAAATCGGCTTTGTCATCAAAAATTGCCTTTCGAAAATGTCCCGACCTTATTTTTGTAAAACCGCGGTTTTCACGTTATAAAGAAATTTCAAATCAAATTAGAAACATCTTTTTTGAATACACAGATTTGGTAGAACCACTTTCGTTAGATGAGGCTTATTTAGATGTTACTTATTCAAAAAAGGGATTACCCTCGGCTACTTTAATTGCCAAAGAAATTACTAAACGAATTTTTGAAGAAACCGGATTAACCGCTTCGGCAGGTGTTTCTTATAATAAGTTTTTGGCAAAAGTGGCTTCGGATGTAAATAAACCTAACGGTATTTTTGTAGTTACTCCAAATCGGGCACAAGAGTTTATTGATAAACTTGAGGTGCGTAAATTTTTTGGAATTGGAAAAGTTACAGCGGGGAAACTAAATAATATTGGGATTTGGATTGGCAGCGATTTGAAAAATATGGAGCGGCTGGAATTGATTCAGATGTTTGGGAAAGCCGGAAATTACTATTACGATATTTGTAGGGGAAAAGACAATCGGGATGTTGAAGCCACGCGGGAACGGAAATCGGTTGGAGCGGAGCAGACCTTTCTCACAGACCTGTTTTACCAAAAGGATTTAGAGTCGGAATTGCTTAATATTTGTGAAATTCTTTGGGGAAGAGTTGAAAGTGCAAAAGTAAAAGGCAAAACTCTCACATTAAAATTTACCTATTCCGATTTCGAAAAACACACTCGCAGTAAAACTATTTCAACTTATTACTCATCTAAAAGTCAGTTAATTTCTGAAGGGAAATTGTTGTTAAAATCGGGTGGAGGATTTAGCAAAGGAATTCGTTTATTAGGTTTAACAGTTTCTAATTTTTTGCAGGAAGAAGTTTCTAAACCTGTTCAGCTCACTATCGATTTTTAATATCAATCAGTAAAATTCCGGTAAACAAAAATGTCACGAAGTGATTAAAAGTGAATATGCGCCGGCTGGCGAAGTAAACTCATGGCAAAAATGCTACACAAAAAAGAGCCCTGAAAGGATTCAACAACAAAGAACACTTTTCGCTTAAGGAAAGTACAAAAGCGATTAAACAAAAAAACCGTTCTTTTGGCAAAAAACGGTTTCTCTGATGGAAATACGATATTTAAATAAGGCAATTCCTATATAGTAATGAACTCTCCGGTTTGCGAGCTTTGCATGTTTTTCTTTCTTTGCGCGCTTTGCGTGAAATCTTATTCATTCACGCAAAGCACACCAAGGTTTCGCAAAGACCGCGAAAAGAAATGAATGGAAAAATTATTTAAAAGGTACTTTTACAATTACGGTTCCGCCTTTACCTTCTTTGTTGGTAATACTTTGGATGGTCCACAAATCGGTTAGATTATCACCATCGATAATACTGCCACTGTAATCTCCCCACGAAACACCATCTGTTGCGCCTTTCCCTTCACCCAATTTTACTATTTCTCTCAGTTCTCCGGCAGGATCGTCCGCTTTACGAAATGCCAAACGAGGACTAATAAACATTTCTGAATTAGTTTCCTGAAAACCTACCAATACATCGTTCTTTTTGTTTACCGCAATTGTAGTTTGAATGTAGTTACTTGTTTCGCTGCTAATTAATCCGGTCTGAACGATGGTGCCATTTGTTTTAATCTGGTGCCACTGAACGGCAGAACGACCTTCGCAATTTATAGCTTGCGAAAACCAAATATTACCACTTTGGAAAACTAAATTCTTAGGGTTTCTATCGCCTGATGACGTAACTTGATCAGTTCCTTTTTGAGGAGATTTTGGAGGGTAGTTAATGTATTTCAATCCATGAGGTTTTACGCTAAGCACTTCAGACGTTGGCTCTCCATTTTCACCTTCAGAAACACGAGTAATAACAAAATTATCTCCTTGTATTTTAAAGAAATAGAGATCGTCGATGTTGTCTTGTGTAAAAACAGGTTGTCCAAAACTTCCTGCAAAATGATAAATGGAGGCAGGTTCCCCTAATTTGGATTCGCTTGTTTTCAATACAAACGTTTTGTCGTCGCCGCCAGGGAAAGAGTAACCAATCCATTTTTTACTAAAGCCAATACCACCGCCGTCAACTCCCCCAGGGGCAGGTACCGGATAAATATTCCATGCACCTGTTGGATTATTCGTTTCAGAAATTGCAATATTTACAGGTTTCTTTTTCTCTTCATCCCAGGGATTCCACAAATCGAAACAAAATACCTGATTATGCGGATCGAAAAACATTTTTGGATCGATTCCTTTATTGAAACATTTTTGAGAAGCACCGTCAATGTAATTCCCTTCTTTGTCGTAAATTGTTAATCCGAGGTTTGTGCCATGTAATACGTAACCTCCACCAACAGCAATTTGTGGATCAACTTGTCTATTTCCGTCCATCGCACCTTCGAATTGAAGGTAACCATTTACCATTCTTGGATTTCCACCTTGCACTCGCTGCGGACAATCTTCATTTCTAAATTCAGTTTTATGAATGGGAATTATTACTTCGGTTCTGGAAGGCAATTGTTTTGTTCCCTGAACGTCTGGGATAGATGGTTCGCGCTGTCCATTTGCGAGTACTGTTACTGCAATTAGTAGAATCAACAAAAATGTATATTTTCTATTTCGGTTCATTTTGGTTTAATTATTATAGGTTCTAAAAATTACCGGGGAAGATGAATCATCAACTTCCCCGGTATTAAATATAATGTTTTAACTATTTCTAATGCACATTCAACTGCCCCTTAGAATCCGCATCACCAATATTACGGACTTTTGTAGTTCCACCCCCTTTAAGAGTTAATTCAACCGGTTTGTTTGTAAGCCATGCACCGCGTGTAAAGTCAGGAATGTCAATTGGTTTCGAACCATTTGCAATCGACCATTCACTAAGAGGAGTTATTGAACTCCAGGCAGCTGCATCGTAAACATCCGCATCCATTGGTAAACCGTTACGTAAACAGTCGATTAAACGCCAGTCCATGATAAAGTCCATGCCACCATGACCACCAACCTGTTTGGCCATTTCGCCTACTCTTTTGATGATTTCCGGCTGATATTTTTCTTCCAACTCCTTCATTTTTGCCTCATCAGCAACTTCGTGACCAAAAGCAATGTGTTGAAGTGGCCATTTTTGCGCGAAACATTTTGTGCCACTCAGCATATGAATTCTTGAATATGGACGAGGAGAAGATATGTCGTGCTGTATCATAATGGTTCGTCCTTTGTTGGTCTTAATCATCTGCATATCCATATTTCCACGCATTTCCCAACCCACAAATTGTTTGAAAAATGGATCTTCCTTGGCTTTTTCTTCAATGCGCTGCTTCAGTGTAAAATCGGCGCCCATCATTGAAGTAAGGTAATCCATTTTATCGCCACGGTTGATATTCATTGCCTGACAAATTGGGCCTAAACCGTGTGTTGGATAAACGTTAGCTTTGCGTTTGTTTTCGTGTAAACGCCACATTTTTGTGTAGGCGCCATCTGTCATTTTTTCATCCTTTGGTTTATTGAAATGCCAATAATCCAAATCGTGAATGTATGCACCTTCTCCATGAATCAAGTCGCCAAACACACCTTGGCGAGCCATATTTAGCGTTAACAATTCGAAGAAATCGTAACAACAGTTTTCAAGTATTACACAGTGCTTGCGCGTGCGTTCCGATGTTTCAACAATTTCCCAACATTCATCCATGGTTTTAGCCGTTGAAACTTCAATAGCTGTATGACTTCCACCTTCCATAGCAGCCAATCCTACCGGTACGTGCCATTCCCAGGGAGTTGCAGTATAAACCAAATCAACCAACCCACTATTACATAAATCTTTAAATGCGGTATCGCTACCGGTAAATTCCTTCGCTTTTGGAAGGCCAGCCTCGGCAAGAATTTTTTGAGCTCCGTCTAATGCACTCTGTCTGGTATCACATATTGCAGTAATTTCAACACCATCAATAAATGTCATTCTTTTAACAGCACCCGAACCGCGGTCGCCAATTCCTACAAAACCAACCCGGACTTTATCCAGTTTTGGTGCAGCATAACCCGACATGTTAAAATTCATGGCTGGTAAGCGCTCTGCAGCTTTCCTAATTTCTTTTACTTTTTCTTTATCGCCTGCACTTGTGGATGCCATTAAAGGAGTTGTGGCAATTACACCTGCTCCAAGACCTATGTTTTTTAAAAACGACCTACGATTGGTACTCATTATAATAGTTTTATTAGTTTTTTATATTTTTAATAAATCGCTTCAAACTTATTAAAAAAATTTTAAAGATTTTCATGATTTCTGTCACAAATAAAAATATTAATCAACAATGTTGTCTCCCAAAACCTTTTGTCGAAATGATTTCAAAGCTGCGGGTTTATGATCGTGTTGCATAATCATTTCAATTTGTTTTGCTATTTCAGGAAATTCCGTTGAAACGTCATTATTCTCCTGAATATCTTGGTCTAAATTATAAAGTTCAATTGCTCCCAATTTATCCTTTTCATTTTTTCGAATGCCTTTCCATTTTCCCATTCTTACGGCTTGGTTTCTTCCCAATTCCCAATAAAGCGATAAATGTTCTTTTTGTTTGTTCTCCCCCAAAAGTGTAGGTAGCATTGAAATCCCATCTGCATCAATCGGCACTTTGGCATTTGCCACTTCGCATAGCGTAGGCATAACATCCCAGAATGCTGAAACATGATCTGTTTTTGTACCCGGTTTTATCTTTTCGGGCCAAACTGCAATCATAGGAACTCTTATTCCTCCTTCGTAAAAAGAGCCTTTTATTTTCCTGCTTTCACTTCCTAATACCCCGGCACTTTCGAACCATTGCGAATCGGTACCCCCGTTATAAGTTGGTCCATTGTCTGAAGTAAAAATAATAAGTGTGTTATCGTAAATTCCCAGTTCCTTTAGTTTTGCTACCAATT
>JABMPI010000777.1 GCA_013203755.1 Bacteroidota bacterium | reverse complement strand
TGCACCAACTTTTGGAGGAATTAACCTGGAAGACATTAAAGCGCCAGAATGTTTTGAGATTGAAGAGACACTAAAAAAAGCACTGAACATTCCAGTTTTTCACGACGACCAACACGGCACGGCAATTATCTCTTCTGCCGGACTAATGAATGCCATCGAAATTAATGGAAAGGCAATTGAAGATTTAAAGGTGGTTGTAAACGGTGCCGGTGCTGCTGCAGTTTCGTGCACCCGACTTTATATTAGTATGGGCGTAAAACCAGAGAATGTGGTAATGATCGACAGCCGCGGAGTACTAAACCAGGAACGAACCGACCTCAATAAAATAAAACAGCAATTTGTAACCCAACAAAAAATAAATACACTGAAAGAGGCTTTTATTGATGCCGACGTTTTCCTTGGTCTTTCGGTTGGAAATGTTGTTAATAAGGAGATGATTCGTTCCATGGCAAAAGATCCTATTGTTTTTGCAATGGCCAATCCAAATCCAGAGATTTCGTACGAAGATGCCACTTCGGCCCGCGACGATATTATTATGGCGACAGGCCGAAGCGACTACCCCAACCAAATAAATAATGTTTTGGGGTTTCCATTTATTTTTAGAGGAGCTTTAGATGTTCGTGCTACCGACATTAACGAGGAGATGAAAATTGCAGCCGTAAAAGCGTTGGCCGGTTTGGCAAAAGAGTATGTGCCAGAAATGGTTGCAAAAGCCTACAATCAACAAAATATTGTATTTGGGAAAGACTACATTATTCCAAAACCACTCGACCCACGATTAATAACCACAGTTGCTACCGCAGTTGCTAAAGCTGCAATGGATACCGGAGTAGCCCGCAAAAACATTAAAAACTGGACTGCTTACAAACAGGAGTTAACCGACCGAATGGGCTTCGACAATAAACTTATTATGTCTATTCGGAACAAAGCCCGACAAGCTCCAAAACGAGTTGTTTTTGCTGAAGCCAATGATTTTAAAATATTAAAAGCTGCACAGTTTGTGTTACGCGAAGGAATTGCAAAACCCATTCTTTTGGGTAACGAACAGAAAATAAAAGAGCTCATAAAAGAGAATCAGATGGAATTGGACAATGTTCCAATTATCGATTTATTCAAAAATGTCTCGGAAGAAAAACGACATAAGTTTGCAAAAATCCTGTATGAAAAAAGAAAGCGCAAAGGAATGACTTACAATGAAGCAGTGGAGAAAATGTTTAACCGCGATTACTTTGGCGCAATGATGGTTGAAACGGGAGAAGCTGATGCTTTTATCTCCGGCTTTTCAAGAAAATATTCCTCAACTATTCGGCCAGCATTGCAAGTAATTGGGATAAAAGAGCAATTTAACCACATTGCCGGAATGTACATTATGTTGTCGAAACGCGGCCCATTATTTTTAGCCGATACAACGGTTAATATGAATCCATCGGCTCAAACATTGGTTGATACGACCATTTTAACCGCTGCCGAGGTAAAACGATTTAACATTGTACCAAAAATTGCACTTCTCTCCTACTCCAATTTCGGATCGTTTAAAGGAGAAGGAAGTCCGGTTCGAGTAAAAGAAGCAGTTGATATTCTTCATAAAACGCAACCCGATTTACTGATTGATGGTGAAATGCAAGCCAATTACGCACTTAACGGTAAATTGCGCTACAAACGTTATCCATTCAATAAATTGGGCGATTCCGATGCAAATACATTAATTTTTCCAAACCTGAGTTCAGGAAATATTACCTACAAAGTGCTTCAAACATTGGGAACAGCCGAAGCAATTGGACCGATTTTAATAGGGATGAAAAAACCAGTACACATTTTACAACGCGACAGCTCGGTGCGCGAAATAGTAAATATGGTTGCAATTGCTGTTATTGATGCACAAGCGATGGAGGAGGAATAATTAAAACCCTACTCCAAAACCAATACTAAAAAATGGTTCCCAACTTTCGTAAGGCGAGTTTTCGTTTTGAAGCACATCAAAAAGAACCTGTGCATTTAACCATACATTTTTTGCAATGGGCTGGCTATAACCTCCTCCTAAAAACAGAAACGGCACCCATGTTCGTTCGCCATCTTCAAAATCGTAAAACAGTTGGTAATTTATGGTTGAAAACTCGGCATGTAAATAAAACTGAGGAACCACTCGGTATCGACTAAATATACTTCCACCATAATTCGACGCAGAAGAGTTATCGAAGCTGCTATACTCGTACGAAAGCCCAATACCTGTCGAAAATTCAGGAGTAAATTTATATCCTACCAATGGCGCAATCCCAATTACTGTGTAGCTTCCAAACGAAAGATTCATATAACCTCCAAAATACAGTTTACTTTTGTCGAACCCAGGAACCTCCTCCTCAGTATCTAATTCTTTCTGAAGGTCACTCTGCGCAAAACTCCCCAATGAGATAACAATGAAAAGGGATAAGAAATAAATCGTCTTCATATTGAGTGTTTTAAATGAAATATCAAATCCTAAAACAAGAATGCCATCCGAATTAATTACATCCTGATGGCATTCATTATTCACTTTTTATAAGCTCCAACCATTTTGATATTTATGTTTTATCCATTCCTCACACATTTCCTGTGCATTCCACTCAACTTTTTGCTTCGATCGTCCTTCAACACTTTTGGTAACCACATCAGAAGAGAAAGGCAACAGCTTAGTAGTTACCAGTTTTTCATCGGGTGAAATATTGGTTACTTTCAAATTTTCACTGTCCCAAAGGAGTGTTTTTTTAAGCGACTGCATTCGTTCTGCAAGGTTACCCATAACCACCAATTCGTTAAAAGGCCCAGCATATTCGAAACTGGATGCAGGTTTCCCACCATTTTTACAACAGTTTACAAAATGCATTTCATGTCGTCCCCCTCCATTCGGATCATCCGGCACCCTGTCAATGCTTACTTTGGTTTCCGGTGTAAATTCCGCTCCGTTCTTATACGCCTTCCAGTTTCCTCCATAACTTTCAGCAATAAGCGTTGCTTCCGATCCTACGAACATAAATCCACCTCCAGGGTTCATAGGTGCATCAAGCGGCAGATCGAAAGGACGTGCAGGCATCAATCCTCCGTCGTACCACGTTAATTCCAACTCGGGCAATGCACAATAGGATAAATTTTTCCGGGCAGGGAATAAATAAGAAACCTTGGCAGAAACTGGGGCACTTTCTGTATTTACCAACGACGAACTAGCCTGAAAGGCCTTTGGAGCACCTAAATTAAGTGCATAATTAGGAACATCGAGTAAATGACAACCCATATCACCCAGCGCACCCGTGCCATAGTCCCACCAGCCTCTCCAAATCCATGGATGATATTCAGGATTGTAAGCCCTCATCTTTGCAGGACCAATAAATAAATCCCAATCCAGAGTTTTTGGTACAGCTACTTCTTTTAGAGGTTGAGGCATTCCTTGACGCCAAATAGGGCGATTCGTCCACACGTGAACCTCTTTTACAGTTCCCAGGCATCCGCTTTGTACTACTTCAGCCACTTCATAAACGGTATCATTAGAGTGTCCTTCATTTCCCATTTGAGTTACAACGCCAGTTTTTTGGGCAAGTTTCGTCAAATACCTGGACTCCCAAACTGAATGAGTCAAAGGTTTTTGGCAATAAACGTGTTTCCCAAGTTCCATAGATGCAGCCGCGGCCAGAGCATGGGTATGGTCAGGTGTGGCAATCACAACCGCATCAATGTCTTTTCTTTTTTCCAGCATTTTCCGAAAATCCTTGTACTTTTTAGCTTTTGGATACGTTTTGAAAACCGGATCTGCATAATCCCAATCCACATCACAAAGTGCTACTATATTTTGTCCGGGCATATTTCGAAGGTTCACTTTTCCTTTACCACCGATTCCTATTCCGGCAATGTTAAGTTTATCACTTGGTGCAACATGCCCCAATCCGGCAACTGCATGCCTGGGAACAATTGAAAACCCTGCGGCCGCTGCTACTGTGGTTCCAATAAAATTCCGACGAGAAAGATTTTGGTTTGTTTTTTTATTCATTGTAATTCAATTTAGGTTTAGAAAAATACATTGATAATTCTGTTTTTTAAAGTGACCGTTTAAATTTATGGAATTCCATTCAGGATAAAAAGGATATTAAAGAATTCTTTAAAATGAAATAAAGAAAATTCTTAAAGTTGACTATCCCCGTGGCAAAGTATAGGAGTATTAGGCCAACTTTATTTCAGCCCAAAAGCTAAAATCGAATTTTCATTATTTCACCCCTCTGTCAACCTGCATTTGCAGGTTGACATCTCCCCTGAAATTCAGGGGAGAGTATATGGAACCCCGAGGCAAAGCCTCGAGGAATTCTTTTGATTAAAAGCAAATCATAAAATATTCCTGTTAACAGAACATATTTTAATTTTTCCATTTACTTTTGAAACCGAAAGATTTTTAAAATGAACATTGACAAATATCCATCGAGATTACTGGAAAACGCTGTTAACGAATTTGCCAAACTTCCAGGCATCGGACGAAAAAGTGCCTTGCGTTTGGTATTGCATCTGCTCCGCCAAAACGTTGAAGAGGTAAATGCTTTTGGAAACAGCCTCATTGAACTCCGCAGCGAAATAAAGCATTGCAAGGTTTGCCACAACATTTCCGACACGGACACCTGTCAGATTTGCTCTAACTCTTCGCGTAACGCAAGTGTAGTTTGCGTTGTAGAAAATATTCGCGATGTAATGTCAGTGGAAAACACACAGCAATTTAACGGATTGTATCATGTTTTAGGTGGCATTATTTCGCCCATGGACGGAATTGGCCCGGCAGACCTTGAAATAGATTCGCTTGTAAAACGTGTTGATAAAGGTGAAATTATTGAAATAATTATGGCACTTTCAACTACCATGGAAGGCGATACTACAAACTTCTACATTTATAGAAAACTGAAAGACAAAGAAGTAAAACTTACGACCCTGGCCCGCGGAGTTTCCATTGGCGACGAATTGGAATATACCGATGAAATTACTTTGGGACGTTCGCTTACCAATCGGGTTCCCTACGAAAGTTCGTTGGGCAAATAATTAATGCCGGTTTAAAATCACAAATCAACATATTTTCCGTTATCCAAAAAGGAATGCTATTTTTGGTAGAAATTATCGAACCGAATTAATGGATTTATCAATAATTATTGTCAACTATAACGTCAAACACTTTTTGGAGCAGTGCCTTCATTCAGTATTAAAAGCTTCGAAAAATATTTCTTCTGAAGTTTTTGTGGTTGACAACAATTCGGTTGATGGTTCTGCACAACTCGTTCGCGAAAAATTTCCACAAATCCAGTTTATTGAAAACAAAGAAAATGTAGGTTTTTCTAAGGCAAACAATCAGGCCATTCAGCTTTCAAAGGGCAAATTTGTTTTACTACTGAATCCCGATACAATTGTTGAAGAGGATACTTTTTCGAAGATTATTAGTTTTATGGAAAATCATTCGGACGCAGGTGGCCTGGGTGTAAAAATGATTGATGGGAAAGGGACATTTCTCCCTGAGTCGAAACGAGGATTACCAACTCCGTGGGTTGCTTTTTACAAAATGTTTGGCATTTCGAAGCTATTCCCCAACTCCAAAAAATTTGGCAAATACCACCTCTCCTATTTAAATGAAAACGAAATTCACGAAGTAGATGTACTTGCCGGAGCATTTATGTTGCTCAGAAAAGAGACGATTGATAAAGTTGGGTTACTCGACGAATCCTTTTTTATGTATGGCGAAGACATCGACCTTTCTTACCGAATAACTTTGGGTGGTTATAAAAACTACTACTACCCCGAAACCACGATAATTCATTACAAAGGCGAAAGCACAAAAAAAGGGTCGCTTAATTATGTGAAGGTGTTTTATAACGCCATGATAATTTTCGCCCGCAAACATTTCTCTGGCGGAAAAGCAAATATTTTTTCAATCCTTATTCATTTGGCAATTTATTTCCGCGCATTTCTTTCCATTGTAAAACGTATTTTCAATAAAGTTTATCTTCCTCTTTTCGACACCTTACTAATTTTCTTAGGGTTTCTGTTTTTAACTTCTACATGGGAAACTGTTCGTTTTAAATCGGGTTATTATCCACCAGAATTTTTACAGTTTGTTGTGCCTGCATATATTCTATTCTGGCTTTTGGGAATTCTGTTTTCTGGTGGCTACAAAAAATCGGTGAACCTTTATAAAATTTCGCGCGGTGTACTTTGGGGTTCCGTCTCCATTTTATTGGTTTATTCGTTGGTTGACGAACGTTTCCGTTTTTCGCGTGCACTAATTTTACTGGGGTCGTTTTGGGCAGTTTTTATAATCCTTTTTGCACGACTATTTTTTCATTGGTTGAAATTAAAAGGATTCCGGCTCGACATTAAAAAGAGTAAAAAGATTGCCATTGTTGGACATTCGTCGGAAGCCGAACGGGTTAGAAAATTATTGGAGGCTACTCAAATTCAATCTCAACTGGCTGGATTTATTGCACTTGACAAAACCGACAAAGGCCAAAATTATATCGGAGAATTAAATCAACTTACCGAAATAATCAGAATCAATCGCATCGACGAAATTGTTTTTTGTGCCGAAAACATTAGTTCCGCACAAATTATTCGTACCATGCTCGATTTAACTCAACTCGACATCGACTATAAAATTGCACCTCCCGAAAGTGTGAGTATTATTGGAAGCAATTCTATTCACACCGCCGGCGATTTATACGTGGTAAATGTAAACGCCATTTCAAAAGCTTCAAATAAAAGAAAAAAACGTTTTTTAGATATTGAAATTGCATTGTTTTATTTAGTTATTAGCCCACTTTTAATTTGGTTTTTCAAAAATAAAACTAAATTTTTTGGAAATATTTTCAAAACTTTAACAGGAAATAAATCTTGGATTGGATACATTTCAGAACAAAATACATTTGAAAATTTACCTCTGCTAAAACCCGGAGTTCTTAATCCGGGTGATTTGTTTGCGGAACTAAAACTGGACACTGAGAAAAAAGCTCAACTAAATATGCTCTACGCCAAAGACTACAGCATTTTAACCGACGCTGAAATTTTATTTAAGGGATGGAGGAATCTGGACAGGTAAAAAGTTATTAATATGAACAACCAACTTGCATACGGAAAAATATCACTTCGCCCGCTGGAACCGAAAGACATTGAATTGCTTTACGAATGGGAAAATAATATTGAAATTTGGGAACTTAGCAATACAAAAACACCCTTTTCAAAACATATTCTTGCACAATATTTATTGGAATCTGCCAAAGATATTTACGAAACCAAACAACTTCGTTTAATCATTCAAAACGAAGATCTGAAACCACTTGGTGCAATCGATTTATTTGATTTTGAACCTTACCATTTGCGTGCCGGAGTTGGGGTTTTAATTCATAATAATTCTGACAAAAACAAAGGTTATGCAAGCGATGCTTTAAAAGCCCTATCCAATTATACTTTTGAAATATTGGGATTAAAACAACTTTACGCGAATATTACCACCGATAATACCAACAGCATTAAATTGTTCGAAAAATCCGGGTTCAAACAAATTGGCATTAAAAAAGACTGGATTAAAACCACTAGTGGTTGGAAAGACGAAATTCTATTTCAAAAAATATTAGAATAAAAATAAACAATACCATTTTCCGGGTTTGGCGAATTCCGATTCGCCATTTTTTTCAGCGAATCGGAATTCGCTGCACCCGATAAAATTAACTAAATCCTTTCCCATCCTCACGACAACCTTCACAAAATTCCGGAATTTCAGGTAAGTACACGAAACTATTTTTTACATAATCAATTTCGCAGGCAAAGTGCTGCAGCCCATTAGAAACCACAACCTTTTGAACGCGAAGTGACATATTATAGCGCACAACCTGGTCGAATGCATCTTGAGTAATTTTAACACCCGGAGCTTTAAATTCGGCAATTAAATGGGGCTGGCCATTTCGCAAATAAATCAGCAAATCAAATCGTCGTTGTTTTTGATTCACCATAATTTGTTTTTCAACAGCCATTAACGTTTCCGGGTATTTTTTTTCTAATTTTAAATACTTAATAAAATTCTGGCGTACCCACTCTTCGGGTGTTAAAACCACAAATTTCTTTCTAATAGAATCGAAAATTAGTTGTTTCCCTCCTGCGCTTTTTGTACGAAAAGTATATTCCGGCAAATTCAGTTTCTGCATTATTCAAAATTTAAAATCCTACCTACTCCGTTTTGGTTGACGAAATCTAAAAATGTACATTTGTGTCTGCCTAAAGCGAAAAGATTTTTATTTTGTTCAAAGGTATAATTTTTCATTTTATGAAGACAAAAAAAGAGATTGTTGACAACTGGCTTCCTCGTTACACAGGAAAAAAGCTGGAAGATTTTAGCAAATTTATTTTACTAACCAATTTTCAGGATTATGTTGAAAGATTTGCCCAGCGATTTGAGGTGACAGTAGAAGGTGGCGACAAAAATATGCCCAATGCAACTGCCGAAGGAATTACCATTATAAATTTTGGGATGGGTAGCCCAAACGCTGCAACAGTAATGGATTTATTAAGTGCAATAAAACCACGCGGTGTTTTGTTTTTAGGGAAATGTGGTGGTTTAAAACGGAAAAACAAATTGGGAGATTTAATTCTTCCCATTGCAGCAATTCGCAGCGAAGGTACGTCAGACGATTATTTACCTCCTGAAATTCCGGCACTGCCAGCATTTAATTTGCAACGTGCGGTATCTCACATTTTACGAAACTCGGAACAAGATTATTGGACAGGTGTAGTTTTTACCACCAACCGCCGGGTTTGGGAATACGACGACCGCTTTAAAAAATACCTCAAAAAAACACGGGCAATGGCAATCGACATGGAAACGGCAACACTATTCACTGTTGGTTTTGCCAATCAAATTCCTACCGGTGCATTGTTATTAGTTTCGGACCAACCTATGATTTCTACTGGTGTAAAAACTACAGCCAGCGATAAAAAAGTATCTTCGCAGTTTGTTGAAGTACACATAGAGGCTGGTATAAAAGCACTTTTCGAAGTTAAAAACAACGGTCTTTCTGTTAAACATCTAAGATTTTAGAATGGAGTTTGCTGCGATTTTACAAAACCTGAAAAAAGGGATTTATCATCCTATATATTTACTACAAGGCGAAGAACCTTATTATATCGATGAGATTTCGAATTACATCGAAAAAAATGTTTTAACCGAAGCGGAACGTGGATTCAACCAAACCGTTTTCTACGGAAAAGATTCGGATGCAATTACCATTGCAGAAAGCTCCATGCGCTACCCAATGATGGCTACCAGACAGGTGATTATTGTAAAGGAAGCACAAACTTTAAATAAAATTGAAGTTCTTGCTTCCTACGCCGAAAAACCACTGGCTTCAACCATTTTAGTTTTGAATTACAAATACAAAAATCTGGATTCGAGAACTAAATTGGCAAAGCAAATTAAAAAGAATGGAGTTGTTTTTACAGCCGATAAAATTCGGGATTACAAATTACCCGACTGGATTAATGTTTACCTCACCCATCGGAATTTTAGTATTACTCCACAAGCGGCACAAATATTAACGGCTTATTTGGGAACCAACCTGAGCAAAGTTGCCAACGAATTAGACAAGCTTGTAATTGCAGTAAAAGACACTAACACTATTACACCGGAACACATCGAAAAAAACATTGGGCTAAGCAAAGACTTTAATGTTTTTGAATTGCAAAATGCTTTGGGTGAAAAAAATGTATTAAAAGCCAACCAAATTATTCAATATTTTGGCGCAAATGCTTCTTTAAATCCCATTCAAAAAACAGTTGCCAATCTATATTATTACTTTTCAAAACTATTCACTTATCATTTTTTAAAAGACAAATCAGAACGAAATGTGGCAGCACAATTGCGCGTTCATCCGTTTGTTGCTAAAGGTTATATGGTTGCAGCCAAACGATATTCGCCAACAAAATTGTACGAAATTATGGGTATTCTGCGCGAGTACGACATGAAGAGCAAAGGGTTTGGAGTTTCGACAATGGTGGACAATGCCGATTTACAAAAAGAAATGATTTACAAAATATTACATTAGAATGATTACATATTTACTTATTGGAGTTACGGCTCTTATTTCCTATTTGGCTTTCCAAAACTCAGTATTAAAAAACAAATTACAGTTTAACGCAGCAAAAATTATTCAAGAAAAAGATTATTACCGCTTGGTATCGCACGCTTTTATTCATGCCAACTGGTCGCATTTAATGGTTAATATGTTTGTGCTATATTTTTTTGGGAGAAACATTGAAGCGTATTTTGGATACTATTTTGGAAACAAAGCAATTGTCTATTTTTTATTGCTCTATTTTGGAGGTATTTTAGCATCTAATTTATGGAGTTTAATTAAACACCAAAATAACTACTATTACAATGCAGTTGGTGCATCGGGAGCAGTTTCGGCAGTGTTGTTTGCAGCTATATTTTTTAATCCCTGGGAGAAATTATATTTGTTTGCGGTAATTCCAATTCCAGGAATTCTATTTGCTCTGGGATACCTTTTTTATTCTTATCAAAAAGGGAAAAAAGGCAACGATAACGTTGCTCACGACGCACATATTTTAGGTGCTGTGTTTGGTTTTATTTTCCCAATTTTACTAAAACCCAACTTGTTTGGCGAGTTTATAGATAAGTTGTTTGCAATTATTTAGTCTGTGCAAGAAAACTCCAAATACTGCGTTATTCTCGTTTTGAAAACAGTCATTCACAAAAGTGAACTCCTTGATTTTCAAAACTTCGAAAGCCTTGTCTTT
>JABMPI010000776.1 GCA_013203755.1 Bacteroidota bacterium | reverse complement strand
GTGATGGAGATGTGGATATTTACGTTGGAAGTTTTGATCCGGTTTCTTCTTCTTTTAAACATTTCCTTTTCAATAATGAAATGGGGAGGTTTAATGATGTTTCATCAGAAGTCGGAATTAATCATTCGGGAGAGGAAATTTCAGCCTCTTTTATTGATTATGATAACGATGGATTTCTTGACCTGTTTATTGTGCGGGAAGAGGGAGATTTATTGTATCGGAATGCAGGGAAAGGTGTTTTTAAGGATGTTACAAAAGAGGCCGGAATAGGAAGTAAAACAGAAGGGAATAAAGTCTTGTTTTTTGATTTTGATCAGGATGGAGATCTCGACTTATTTGAAGTATGCAAAAATTCAAACCTGATGTTTCGGAATAATGGCGATGGCACTTTCACCAAGCAAGCTGAAATAGCTGGTCTGGCAGGTAGCAATGAAAATTCTTCCGATGCCGCTTTTGGTGATTTCGACGATGATGGCGACGTTGACATTATCGTTGTGAATGAATTAAGTGTGAATTTATTTTCCAATCAGCGACAGGGAACTTTCAGGAATATAACTTCAACATGTGGATTGGATGCGATTAAAAATGTTAATTCTGTTGATGTGGCCGACTTTAATAATGATGGATTTCTGGATCTCTTTTTTACTTCTGATCAAAGTGAAAACCTTGGTTTGTTTCGTAACCTTGGCGATGGAAGTTTTGTTTTGATGAGAGATAATAACAAATTGTTCGCTAATCTTCAGGGTGTGAAAACAAATGATGCCCGGTTTTTTGATTTTGATAACGATGGATTTCAGGATATTTTAGTTGCAGGAGAATCATTAAATAAGGAAGGAAGAGGCCTTTCCCTTTTTCATAACGACAGTATCGATCATTTTATTGATGTATCTGGCTTACTCCCCGATGAACTAAAATCAGGAAAACAAATCGATGTTTTTGATTACAATGATGATGGCGATTTGGATATTTTGTTGGCCGGTAAAAATAGTGGTGTCATTTTATTACGAAATGACGGTGGGAGCATGAATCACTATGTAAACATGAAACTAGTTGGATTAAGAACCGGGAGTGCTAAAAACAATTATTTTGGTGTTGGTGCAAAAGTTGAAATGCGGAGCGGTGATCTTTATCAAACCATGATAGTTACCGAACCTGGAATCCATTTTGGGCTGGGGCACCGTACCAATGCCGATATTATCAGAATTACCTGGACAAATGGCGTACCCCAAAATATTTTCCAACCTGGCGCAGATCAGGCACTCATTGAAGCACAAACATTAAAAGGGTCATGTCCGTTTCTTTATACCTGGAATGGAAAAGAGTATGTGTTCGCCCGGGATATTATCTGGAGAAGCGCATTGGGAATGCCACTTGGAATTATGGGAGGTACTACCAAATATGGTTTTGCAGATGCTTCCGATGATTATATAAAAATACCTGGCGAATTGTTAAAACCTAAAGACGGGAAATATTCAGTTCAACTTACTTCTGAACTTTGGGAAACAATTTATATAGATGAAATTCAGCTGGTTGTAGTTGATCATCCTGATTCAATTGATGTTTTTGTTCCCGAACAGTTTTCACCTCCACCTTTCCCGGGAGAAAAAATAGTTCAGGTAAATAACAAAATTATCCCTGTTTCGGCTGTTGACCAGGATGAAAATGATGTTCGTTCTCTTATTGCTGAAGACGATAGCAAATATTTGTCGGGGTTTAATTCCGACAGATACCAGGGTATTACTGAAATGCACAGCCTGATACTCGATCCCGGCAAAGTGTCATTAAAAAACGATTTATTCCTCTTTATGAAGGGATGGATTTTTCCAACCGATGCCAGTATTAATGTGGCTCTTTCGCAATCGGAAGCCTTAAAATCAAATTCCCCGGTTATTCAGGTAATAAATAAAAAAGGTGAATGGGAAACGGTAATTGACAATGTTGGATTCCCGATGGGAAAAGATAAAACCGTAATTGTTGAACTTTCAGGTAAGTTTCTTTCTGATAGTCACAAGTTCCGGATTTTAACAAATATGGAAATTTACTGGGATTACATTTTCTTTTCCAATGAAAATTCAGCTGCTCCGGTCGTATCAACTGTTCTGTCGCCAACTTCAGCCGATTTTCATTATAGGGGGTTTTCAAGTACCTATCGAAAAGGTGGAAGATACGGTCCTCACTGGTTTGATTATTACGATGTGGACAAAAATGAAAAATGGCGCGATCTAACTGGTAATTATACACGATATGGAAATGTTCAGCCCCTTCTGACAGAATCGGATAGTAAGTATATTATTTCAAATGCAGGCGATGAAACATCCATTGAATTTGATGCCGGATCTTTACCGGAACTTCAGAAAGGTTGGAAACGCGATTTTCTTATTCACAGTGTTGGTTGGGTAAAGGATGGCGATATGAACACGGCACTTGGGAATACAGTTGAACCCCTTCCTTTTCATGGAATGTCGCAGTATCCGCCATCAGAAGAAGATATTTACCCAAATGATGCAGATCATCAAAATTATTTGAAGGAATATAACACGAGAGTTGTAACATTCGATAATCTTCGAAATGCAATTAAAAAAGAAAATTATAATGAAACAGAGAATTAAGATAATACTTTATTGCTTTTTATTAATGTGTTTGCCAGGTTTGTTGGTTGCGCAAAAGAAAACCGAAAAATTCACGGAAATTAGCAGCATAGCCGGAATTGATTTTAAATATACTTTTGGAGATACTACTTACGAAAATATTCTGGAAAGCAGCGGTTCGGGGATTACGGTATTTGATTACAACAACGACGGATTTATGGACATTTACCTGATGAACGGAACTTATCTTGAAGGAATTTCTGACCCTGAAGGAAAGGTATTTGCTGACACACGCAACAAATTATATAAAAACAATGGTGACGGAACTTTTACTGAAGTTTCGGAAACTGCTGGGATTGATGCTCTTTATTGGAGTATGGCTGCAGGTGCAATCGACCTCGATAACGATGGTTATCAGGATTTGTTTCTTTTGAATTATGGACCTAATATCTTTTATCATAATAATGGAGATGGTACTTTTTCTGATATAACGGAGTCGTTAGGATTTACAGGTCCTGAAAAATTAAATGGATATACCAAATGGAGTATCGGCGTGTCTTTCTGGGATTATAACCTTGATGGCCGACTGGATGCAATGGTCGGGAACTTTCTGGCTTTCGATCCTGGATATATTTCAACACAAACCCCGGGAATGATGCCGCATCCTTCTGAATATAAAGGCCAGGCTTCAATGCTTTATCAGCAACAACCCGACGGAAAGTTTGTGGATGTTACAAAAGAGAAAAAGTTGTTTTTTCCCGATTCGAAATGTATGGGATTAACGGTTTATGATTATGATGATGATGGAGATCTGGATATTTATCAAGCCAACGATCATCAAATGAATTATATTTTTAGAAATGATGAGGGTGTATATAATGAAGCAGGTGTGATAAGTGGGATAGCAGCCAATAGTAGAGGAGTTGCAACTGGTTCAATGCATGGCACCCCTGGTGATATCGATGGTGATGGTTTAATTGATATTCTGGTAGGAGATCTGAAATATGGTGCCCTGTACAAAAATATGGGTAATGGTTTATTTCAGGATGTTACAGAGTCGAGTGGTGTAGCTGGAGCTTTTTCAGGAAAAGGAAGCTGGGGAACGGCACTTTTTGATTTTGACAATGATGGTGATCTTGATATTGTTTCGGCAAATGGAAATGGCGAAGAACTTATTTTGCAATACCCTTTACTTCTTGAAAATGATGGAGAAGGGCACTTTAAAGATGTAGGTAAATCACTTTGTTCCTATTTTTCCACAAAACGGTCGGGAAGGGGACTGGCTGTTGTGGATTTTAACAACGACGGGAACCTTGATGTTATAATTTCTCATGTTGATTTGGTAGGAACACCGGCACTTCTCCAAAATAATGGGGGAAATAAAAATCATTGGCTCGGCTTAATGCTGAAAGGCAAAAAAGGGCCGGCATCTGCAATTGGTGCAAAAGTGATGGTAACAACCGGGGGAAAGAAAAGAGTTTTCGTTAATCAGTGGACAACTGGCTATCTTTCGAATAGTGAACCACGAATACATATCGGACTGGGACAGCAAAAAAGTGTAGATCAGATAGAAATTAACTGGTCAGATGGAGAAAAGGAGATCTATAAGAATATCTCAATAAACAAATATCACACAATTGTACAGGGTAGCGGATCTGTTACAAAATAAAATGAATTAAAGGCGTTTGTATAAAAACAATTAATCGTGAAATTAATACTTGCAAAATATTATAAACATAAATAAAAACAAAAAAATGAATTTTCAATATGTAAGTAAGGTAGTGGATCTTACCGATCCTGAAAAGAATGTCATTTATAATATGACTCATGAAGAAGCTGTAAATATTGTTAAGTCTGGTGACGTTGAAGCAGTTCGTGGAATTGATGGACAGTTTGCCATGGTTTCTGTAGAAGAAAAAACAATTCGAATGGCCAGATCTATTGGTCGTCCGTTACGTTATTTTATAGCAAAAAGGGCCGTTGGACCGCAATTGGTAATTGCCGAGCGTATCGATATTATTTATGATTATTTAAAAAAGGAAGGTTTGGATGATCAGTTTCATCCTTCGTATAGCAGAATGGTACCTGCTCACTACATTACCAAAATTGAATTACTGGGTTGCCCTGATCCAAACCCGGTTTACAGCAGATTTTTCGCACCATTGAGGAATAAATTAAATAAAAGTAATCCTGAGCAAATAGGAGCAGAATATATAGGCGCTGTTTATAACGAAATTAAAAAATGGCTTCAGTTTAGGGCAAAAACTGGACCAATTGGTATTACTTTTTCAGCCGGAATTGACAGTGGTTCGGTTTTTATTCTTACCTACCATGCCCTGAAAGAACTGGGAGAAAGCCCTTCGAGATTAAAAGCTTTTACACTTTCTGTTGATGGTGACGGAGCCGATTTAATGCAGGCAAGGAAGTTTCTTGAAGCCCTGAATCTGGAAATATTCCTCGAACCTGTTGAACTGAAATATTCTGACTTAAACTGGAAAGATGCAGTAAATGTAGTTGAAGATTATAAGCCACTTGATATCCAGGCGGCTACCATGAATTTAGCCCTGTTGAAGGCGATCAGATTACGCTATCCGGATTGGAAATACATGATTGACGGCGATGGTGGAGATGAAAATCTGAAGGATTATCCAATTGAAGAAAATCCTGAATTAACCATTCGCAGTGTACTGAATAACCTGATGTTATATCACGAAGGTTGGGGAGTTGAATCAATTAAACATTCATTAACCTATTCTGGAGGTTTAAGTCGTGGTTATATGCGTACTTTTTCTCCGGGTGATTTATTGAATTTCGAAGGATATAGCCCATATACTTTGCCCAATGTAATAGAAATTTCCGAAGGAATTCCCTTTATTAAAATGACCGATTGGGACCATCAGAAATTGTATGATTTGAAAGGACAAATTGTATCCAGCGGAGTAAAAGCTGTAACTGGTATAGAGATGCCAGTGTTTGAAAAACGCCGTTTTCAACATGGTGCTGCATCGCCTAAAGCCTTTACCAGCCATTTCCCAGAAGGTGAAAAGCCATACAGAAGAGAGTTCCTTTCAAAATATGAATGAGAATTCGGATTATATAATTAACGATAGTTGGATTCTGGCAAACCGTGGCAGGAAAAATCCTGTTGACTGGAGAAAACCATATGCATGGCAAGTAGAAAAGGAGCGTACCGCTACGGGTGAAATTGTTGACACCGCAACTATCTTTCTGACAAATCTGGAATGTCCATATCATTGTCTGATGTGCGATTTGTGGAAAAATACAACAGATGTTCCTGTTCCGGCCGGAGCGATTCCTGCACAGATTGAATGGGCATTGAAACAACTTCCTTCGGCAAAACAGTTGAAATTATATAACAGCGGTAGCTTTTTTGATGAAGGTTCTATTCCCGAAGAAGATTATCAAAAAATAGCTTCGCTTTGAAGAAATTTTGAAACGGTAATTATTGAAAGTCATGTAAAACGAATCAACGAAAAATGCCTTCGTTTCAGGGATATGCTTATTCCCAAACTGGAGGTTGCAATTGGGCTTGAAACAGTGCATCCTGAAATTCTCAGGAAATTGAATAAGCGAATGACACTTCACGATTTCAGAAATGCAGTGGAATATCTTAATCAAAACGGAATCCGTTCAAGGGCATTTATTTTGCTGCGACCTCCGTTTATGTTGGAAGAGGAAGGTATTGAATGGGCAAAAATGTCCATTGATTATGCTTTTAAAGCAGGAGTAGAGTGTTGTATTGTTATTCCTGTAAGAGCAGGGAACGGAGCTATGGATATTTTAATGGAGAAAGGTGATTTTAAAATACCGGATATTAAATCGTTGGAAATAGTTTTGGAATATGGAATTGGTTTAAAAGCCGGTCGTGTTTTTGCAGATGTTTGGGATATTGGTTTGTTTTCTCAATGTAAAAAATGTATAGATCAAAGGACAAAAAGGTTAATTTCTATGAACCTTAATCAATACATAAATGAAAAAGTAATTTGTAACTGCGATTCAGGTATATGATTTTGTGGTTAGCCAAATTTTATTGAATGAGAATGAACAAAGTTAGTCTTCAAATCATTTGGATTGCCGCTTAGCCCTAAATTATTGTCTTTTACAAACTGGTTTAATTCTATTACATAGTTCATCATTCCGGATGCTTTGCCCCTAACCGTGTTTTTTGTGAAATACAACTGATAATCCCATGATTTTATAAACAAATACCAAACTGCAAAAATACCAAAAACCAATAATTGGAAACAATCGAGATTTACGCCTCATTTTTACTTTTCCAATTTTAATTTATTACAAACATATTTACCTATTTCTAATCCTTGCTCTAGTCCGTTTTCTATTGCAGCACGGTAATGAATACCGCCATACATTCTGCTAATGGCAGCTTCTTTTGAAGCCTCATAAAAAGAATCGAAATGGCGAATGGGCAAACCGTAAGGTGCTTCGGTATCGTCGTTGAATGCAAAATTTTCACCTAAATAATGAGTTAGTGCAACCGATGCAGCACCCGAAACTACCGAGTGCCCGGAAGTATATTCGGGAAAGGGTGGTGTTTGAAGAATAGGCTCCCATTTTTCGTCGATATATTTATTGATTAGTGTTTCCGGGCGAATTAGCATACTACGGTATTTTTCGTCCCAGCAGCTGATAAATGCATCGAAAATGGCCACTGATGTATATACATTAGTGGCAAGGGTTTCCATTAAATTCAGATTGTTTTTTTTGCAGGCGATTTTACAAATTCCAATCCAGTGTGCTCCAGGTGTAATTTTTTTAAGGGCAAACATCATATGTCCCCGGTGTACCGAAACATATGGATTACAATCCCAGAATTTAGCAACAATAACTTCTTCGGCACTGTCGCCCACCGTGTGTTCATGTAACCCAACGTTGTAAACCTCCATCAATTCGTCATAAAAGTCAGAGCCTTTTTCCAACGAGAATTCGGGATGTGGAATGGGTTTAAATTGTGAAGCTGAGTCAAGTGTAAAAGTACGGATGTTTTCCCAGTGTGGTTCAATTCCATCCATGTAATCGGGTGGAGTAGGTTGCCAGCGGCCCACTTCATCTAAGTTTACCGAAAATTTTGGCATTGTGCGGGTTTCCCTGTACATATCCTGATTTATCCAGTCAACAATTTCCGCGGCCACTTTTAAACCGTAATCACGTGAAATTTCAAAAACTTCAGGATTGGTTGATTTCCAAATGGCATATAAACTGTCGCTGTATATTTCCATCATTTCTTCCGAAAAAATTAATCTTCTTCCAACATCAATAAAACCAACCAAAGCAGCAACTTCAAGGTTTACATTTTCATTCTCCGGATAAACCGAAACTTCCGGAAAATCATTTATCTGGCCATTTAGTGATATAAATTTTTCATCACCTTGTTGCAAAATTTCGTAAGCAGTCAGTATTGGGTATGCATAAATACGCGATGCAACCGGTGGCGAAAAAATATCGTGCACCATTATTTCAGTAAGTTTGTCAACCGACTGATGAAAGTTCAATGCGTCAATTTGTATAAGTCCCTTATTTTTATTGCATGATGTAAACAACAGTATTGCAAAAAAAGTTATTAAAAAATGGCTTAATCTCATCATTATTGCGTTTTAATTTTTGTTAGTTTATTCCAGATTAGTTTGCAGTTGTTTGGTACTGCAAATGTGCGGTTTCCCTGATTGATACAAAGTTCGTTGTCCTCGAAGCCTGAAATGCCAACCACAGCCTGTACATAAATGTCCAGCAATCCGTCGCTATTTAGATCAACCATAACCGAAACCGTAGTCCAGTCAGAATTTCCTCCAACTCCTGACTGTTTAGTAATGTCTTCAAACTGTATGTAATCCCGGTTAATGTACAATGCGTTTTTTTTCAAGTTGCCCACAGACAACAAGTCGGACAGCAAGTTGTTAATTATATCTCCAACAGAAACACCGCCTCTTTTATAGAAGTTGGGGTAATCGAGAATATTGGCATCTTTCGTATCTTCAACACGGTTTATAAAGTTTATGCCCGAAGCTTTTGAAGGAATAAAATCGAATAGCTGTTTTTTATTATTACATCCAACCAGAATTGCAAGGATAAAAAGCAACAAAGAATTTCTATTTGAATTTATATACTTGTGCTTTTTCATTGTTGATTCCAATGATTAGGTGTTTCTGATTTTTGATATTTATTTCGTTCAGGCTTCGCACTACTCCATTTCCATTTATTCCGGAATTTACAGTTTCATGAAAGCCGGTTTGGCTTCCCTGAACAAGGTTAAAGAACCCAGCATCGAGTCTTCCAAACTGGGGTTTAAAATCGAAATTGTTTCCACCTAAAAGTAAATCAATAAATCCGTCGTGGTTAATATCTTCTGTTATTATTCTATTTACACATGAAAACTGTACATTCTGAGGTAAGGCTTTAACCGAGAAGTTTCCATCTGTTTCCTGGTAGGCAACAATACTTTCAAAATTTCTTATTTCTTTTATAATTGAATTTTCAAGAATAGCTGCCGGGAAAATTTCATGGATTGATTTTTTTGAGTATTCGGTAAAATTGAGGTTCTTTTTATTTAATGAAACAATTTGTGAGGTTAACTCCTTTTTTAACGGAATGGGTTTGTCCTTTCCTCCAATATTTCGTGTGAGAATTTGTTCAATAGCTCCGTTGTTGTCAAAATCGTTAATGAACATTTTTGCTGGTGTATCCATACCTACTTTGTAATAAGTGTTGTTTCCCCGGTTTCCAACTATAAGGTCTGCATCGCCATCGTTGTCTAAATCGGCTGCATTTACCGAATTCCACCATCCGGTTTGTGAATCGAGGTTGGTTTTCATTTCACTTAAAACACGACCGTTACTGGTAAATATTTTTGGCGACATCCATTGTCCAACAATTATCAGTTCCTTTGAATCGTCATTGTTAATATCGTACCAAATGGCGTCTGTAACCATTCCCAAATCAATCAATTTCAAAGCTTTAGCTTCGGTAATATCAGAGAAATTACCCTGTCTATCGTTTTCAAGTAAATACTGTTTTGGATTAATGCCATATATTTTTGAAACACTTAAATTTCCAACAAATAAATCCAGATCACCGTCGTTATCAAAATCATTTGGTTCAACAACCGAAGTGTTATATCTTATATCCGGAATTTGTTTTGTTGATTTATGAAAGGTTCCTTTCCCATCGTTTATATAAAGCCTGTCGGCAAGCAAAACGTCATTGTCCGGTTTGTCATTTCCTCCTGAACCTACATATAAATCAAGGTCTCCATCTCCGTCAGCATCAAAAAAACCTGCTGCTGTATCTTCAAAATCTTTGTCTTTAATTATGTCGTTGCTGTTTAATTGGGAAAAATTTCCGGTTTGATTTTGAACCCAAAGCTGAGCCGATTGACCAGTTGCACCACCAATAAAAACATCGTCCAATTTGTCTCCGTTTATGTCTGCTATTTTTATAACTGGTCCTTCATGCGAAGACATACAAGGAATTAGTCCTTCATAATCAAAATCGACGTAGAAATTTTCTTCATGTTTGTTAAATGGGAAATCTGCTTTTTCAAAAAAGTTTTTTTGATTTGCTTTTATTGAGGATTTACGATAATTACTTTCTGCATTTTTAATGTTTAAAATCAATGTTTGTCCAGCCTGTGCATTTTCAATCCGCTGTTTTTTTCCATTTGGCCAAAGTACCACAACCGAGTCGGCTTTTTCAGCATCTCCCATTCCAAATTGAAGGATATAGTCAACTGACGACTGAAATCCTCTTGTTGGAAATTGTTCCTGCTTATGTGTTTGATTGTTGAAATAAACTAATACTGTAGCGCCAATTCCAAATGTATTTGGCGCTTCCCCTTTTAAATCAACTCTTAAAAAGTTGTTTAGTTTATACTCACTGCTTCTATTTTTGATTACAAAACAAGGCTGATTTACATTGTTTATAACCAAATCGAGGTCACCATCGTTATCCAGATCGCCGTATGCTGAACCATTTGAAAAACTGGGAATATCCAGTCCCCACTCTTTAACTTTATCCGAGAATGTTAAATCGCCATTGTTTTTAAAGGCGTAATTTGGAATAGGTGTACTTGGCATCCTGTCGATTATATTCTCCAGCTCTTCTTTTTTACCGGTAAGTGTCATTTCCTGTACAATTTCATTGGCAAAAAAGTCCATGAAATCCATGTCTGTTAAATCATGGAAAATTCCATTAGAAACATAAATATCGCGGAATCCATCGTTGTCCATGTCAAAAAGTAAAGCACTCCAGCTCCAGTCGGTTTGTGCAACTCCGCTATAAAAAGCAATTTCGGAAAAAGTATTGTTACCATTATTTAACTGCAAAGAGTTTTGCATGTATTGATGGTAGAAATCGAGGTTTTGTTTGAGGTTGTAAACATCGTAACTTTCAAATTCACTGTTATTTTTCAACCGTTCATCCCCTTCAGGAAGCATATCGGTAACAAAGATTTCAGACAATCCATCGTTGTTTAGGTCGGCCATGTCGGCACCCATCGACGACATGCTTAAATGTGAAACCCAGTCTTTTATACTCTCTTTAAAAGTTCCGTTTCCCTGATTGATATAGAGATAATCGCGTTCATAAAAATCGTTTGAAATATAAATATCGGGGAGCAGATCCTGATTTAAGTAGCCCACAGTTACTCCCATGCCAAAGCCAATTAAACTCCCGTAAATGCCAGCTTCTTCGCTTACATCTACAAATTTCCCGTTGTCGTTTCGCATCAGTTTATCACCACCTCCACGAAACATCTCAGGTAAATCCCAGTTTTCGCTTCTCAAATCGCGTTTATTGGAAAATCCCAAACTGTTTGCCGGGATAAAACTACTATTCAGGATATATACATCGAGATCTCCATCCGTATCGTAATCGAAAAAAGCTGCGTGCGTGGTAAAACCACTGTCGGCAAGCCCGTATTTTTCTGCCTTTTCAGTAAAAGTAAGATCTCCGTTATTGATAAACAGTTCATTTTTATTATTATCGCCTTTTACATTTCCTGCATTACAAACATAAATATCGAGTAATCCATCGGCATTAATATCTACCATTGCAATTCCTGTAGACCATGAATGATTTCCTCCAACACCGGCTTCTTCTGTTATGTCTTTAAAAGTAAAGTTTCCCTGGTTTAAGAAAAGTTTGTTTTTTTCTTTATTTGAAGTCAGATAAACGTCAGCTAATCCATCGTTATTAATATCAGCAATTCCAACAGCCCCACCATTATAAAAATTACGATAGGTGAAAATGTTAAAATTCTTTTCGTTTTCAATTTTGTTGGTAAAATCAATTCCACTTTCTTTAGCAGAAACTAGCTCAAACAGGGTATTTTCCGTAACGCTATCTTCCTTATCATTATGACAAGCAAACAGAATCGATACAAAAAATAGAAAAAGAATGTTCGTTTTATTCATATAATAAATGTTTTTTCATAAAATAAAAATTGGCTCATAAGCAAGATAACAAAGAGTATTTATTTTTTGAATAAATATTCAAGTTGTTATAATTCAATAGGAGTATTTGTAGGTATGAATTTGATTTCAAAAGTCACAAAATATACTAATTCTAAATGAAAAAGACGCTTAATGATAAATTCATAACCGTCTCTAACCTGCATTGTTCATGAAAATAAAAAAATATGGATATAATCATGTTGTAAAATCTGTTTCTGGAGATTGGAAAGGGAATAAAGCTAACGAAGCTGTAAAATGGGTTTTGGAAAGCGAGTTGGATTTCGATTTGGTTTTTGCACATAATGATGTTATGGCAAAAGAAGCTTATAATGTTGTTCGTCAGTTTGCGAATAAACAGAAAATATATATTCTAGGCGTAGATGGTTTATCCGGAAATCGAGGTGGTATTCAAATGGTTCTTGACAATGTAATCGACGCTACTTTTTTTTATCAAACTGGTGGAGGATTAGCTATTCAAACGGCAAATAATATCTTAAATAATAAAAGGATTTCAAAACAAAATGTACTTCCAACCATTACCATTGACAAAACAAATGCTCTTGTGTCGAAAAGCCTGACTGACAAGATTGAATTGCTTCATAATAGAATTGAAAGACAAAAGCTCTTATTAAGCATTGAGATTATCAGAAACAATACAAAAAGATTGATATTGTTTTTCTTGATTGCAGTGCTCGCACTTGCAACCGTACTGGTTATTTTAATCTATTTAAGTTTACGGAATAAAAAAAAGGCCAACTATATTTTGACCAAAAAAAACATCGAAATAGAACAGCAAAACAAAACGCTCAAGGAGCAACAAGAGCAACTAATTAAAATTAGCAAAGAACTTGAAGAAGCAACACAAGTAAAACTTACCTTTTTTACTAACATTTCGCATGAATTTAAAACTCCTTTAACACTTATTAAAGGACCTATTGAAAATTTAATAAAAAGTGATAATAATGGTCCTGAAAGAAAAAGGATGTATAAGATTATGCACAGGAATACGGTTCTTTTACTTCAAATGATAAACCAGTTAATGGATTTTAGAAAACTTGGAAATAATAAATTAACTATAAATGCTACAGAAAATAACCTGAATGATTTTATTCAGGAAATATTTGATTCCTTTAAAACATTCGCCGATAATCGTAACATCGATTTTAGTTTTAAAACCAATTTAATTGAAAATAACCTTTGGTTCGATATTGAAAAAATAGGAAAGGTACTGTATAACTTACTATCGAACGCTTTTAAGTTTACTCCGGAAGGAGGAAAAATTACGATTTCAGTAATGAGTCAAAAAGTGGAATATCCGGGATTGTATTCAAAAGAGATTTGTATAACAATTGCAGATACAGGAATAGGAATTCAATCAAAAAATATAAATAAAGTATTCATTCGATTTTATCACAACGGAGAATCAAAAATTGTAAAAGGAACCGGAATTGGCCTGAATTTCTCAAAAAAGCTGGTTGAGCTGCACAGGGGAAAAATTACTTTTAAAAGTATCGAAAGTAAAGGAACTACATTTAGCGTATTCCTCTCTGTAGGGAATAAACATTTACTTGAAGAAGAAATGGCAAAACAGGATTTGTGCAACTTGGAAACAAATGGTTATATGCATGAAATTCCCGAATGTAATAAAAGAATAGTACATGAAAAAGAAAGTTTATCGCCTGAAAATGCCTCGTTAATTTTGATTGTTGAGGATACACCAGATGTGATGGAATTTATTCGATTTGGCTTGGGAAATGATTTCAGAATAACTACAGCAAAAAACGGGAAAGAAGGTATTCAAAAAGTTCTGGATGAAGAACCCGATTTAATTATTAGTGATGTAATGATGCCTGAAATGGATGGTTTTGAATTAACAAGAAAACTTAAGTCGGAACTGGAAACAAGTCATATTCCTATTATTTTGATTACAGCAAGAACTGCTCTTGAAGTTAAAATTAAAGGGATTGAAGGGGGTGCAGACAGTTTTATCGAAAAACCGTTTAACAGTTCACTTTTAAAAACACAGGTTCTTAATCTTTTGAAATCAAGGGAGAAACTTAGAGAACATTATAGAACTAACCTGAATTTCAAAAGCCAGGAATCGGACTTAACACAACTTGACAAAAAGCTTCTTGCAAAACTAAAAAAAAATGTTTTGCAAAATATTGGTAATAAAGATATGAGTGTGGATGAGCTTGGGCAGTTTTTGGGTATTTCCAGGGTGCATCTTTACCGTAAAGTGAAAAAACTTACTGATATGTCGGTGAGTGAATTTGTTATTTCAATAAAATTGAAAAAATCATTGGAGTATCTTCGTAAAAGTGGCAAAACAATAACCGAAATTGCATACGAATCCGGATTTTCATCACAATCGTATTACACACGTTGTTTCAAATATCAATTCAAAATTTCGCCTAGCGACTACATTAAACAATATCGCAATGAGGATTAATACCGTTTTTTATTGTTTAATTAATCGAAAAATTGCAAATGTATGATGATTAATTTCTGTTGCAATTTTCACATTTGTAATAGTAGTCATTTCTTTGATCCACAAGTTTTGCTGGGTTCTGTCGCATTATTTAATAAAGAATTTAATAAATCTGCGAATCAAGAGTTAAATTGCTACGTAATAAAAGCTGCTGCCAATCGTCCAAATGCATGAACCATTAAACCTTTTGTCGATCTAACTACTTGCCTTTTGAATATCAGCCTTTTCAATCAACCAATTGAATATTGCTTCGACAGGTTGCCTAACCCTGGAAACGGCTGTTGAGAACAAATCATTAGCTCTTTTATTTCCTGCCACCCATTTTCACGTGTAAACAACATCGAACCATCGGGCATCACATATGTTATGTCATTTTCATCTCCTACCAATGCTACAGGGGCCCCTTCTTTTATTACTTTGGCTTCTGTTTCTTCTAACTTTTGGCCGTAGTATTCACTTACCCGCGGATTTGTTTCCCACATACCGATATCCCCATCATTTCTGAAAACAATGCTTCACCATCTGCAAACACCTGGCTTTGGCCTCCAAACAAATTACTTCCTGCAATTTTTCACTAATACCAAAGGTGCTGCTTGTTTGAGTAAGCTTATGGATTTTTGACAATTCTATCTCTCCTGCACACGTGTGGAGTTTTTTTTATTACGGTCCTTTGGAATTCCCCCTACAATTTTTTGCAATACAATTCTATTCATCTTGCGGGTGAATAGCCAAATACAGCTCTTCATAATCGTAAGCCCTTTCAATTTTGTCGGTATCTTCCAGGAATTCATCTATCTAACTTGAGAGCGCTTGTAGGATTTCCGCTTTAATTTGTTCGCTTTTTATAAACGTTTCTTCAAAAGAAGAAAAATATATCGCACGTCCAAACCAAAACACTACAGAGTTTTCAACACGTAACTGTGCATTTTGTCATACATCCACCGGATACACCATTTAAACAAATTTAATCTGCTGATTATCCACTATTTAATGCGCTATATTTGCTTTATTTTCAACTCTTGATTCGCATGAATAATTAAAATCGAATTAACTAAAGAATGGATTACTCCTTTTTATAGCTAATCGAAATCCCAGAAGGCCCAGATTTATCCAAAGTAGTTTTGTAGTTCTCTAAACCATTAATATATTCCAAGAATTCTTTTATTCCATTAGCTCTCATTAAAGTATTATGAGCAGTAAAACAGCCATTCACCTTAAGTTTAGGATCCATTGCAATAAAATAATTTTTATACCAGTATTTATCTGCATCGCTAAAAACAAAATCAAATTCCCCATGCAAGTTTGGAACAAGCTCGTGTGCATCTGCTAGTCGAGCATCGATAAATTTCGAAACACCAGCTTTTTTAAAATTTGCTTTAGCTTCACGATAGCGTGTTTTGTCAATCTCAATTGTAATAAGTTTACCTCCGGTTTTACTCAGCGCCCATGCAATCCAGATTGTAGAATGGCCTGTTGAAGTTCCTATTTCTACGGCACTTGTAAAACCATTTTTAATTATTATATCGTACAAAACCTTTCCATCAGAAAGGGGTACATTCATGTCTTGCCAATTGTTTGTATTATTTTCAAGGAAACTTTTTACTTTCCGATCAAGATCATTTTCTATGTTTGGATATTGACCAAAAACATTAAATCCAAGAAAAAAACATAATGTCGAGATTAAAAGATGTTTTATATTCATTATTTTCAGTTTGGATGTTTTAAAGATAAAATAAAAAATGAGTTTCAAATCTAAACCCATGCATTTTTCGATTATAAAGTTAAATTTTAATGGTTGAAATTAAATTTAACCATATTCCGAAACAATCTAAAATACACGAATATCATAAAAATATTCTATGTAATACTTGCAGCAAATTTTCTTTTATATGTTAAAATGAAATAAAAAGTTTAAAATCCACTTGTATGTTCCAAAAAATACTTTATTTTTGTAGTGCATTTGGGATTCATCCCATATTGTGTGTTTGGGGGTTAACATTTAGGAAGGAGGCTATTGAGCCTCCTTCTTTCCGTTTAAGCCATTTCGTTTCATAAAAATCATCCAATTTTTCTTCAATAAAAAAAGCCCAAAACAGTTAAGTCTTGAGCTTTATTAAATATTTTAGAATACTTTTTTACAACTTCGCTTGTGCGCTTGCAACCATTGTTTGCCAAACTTTATATTGCTCATGCAACGCAGCTACCAAGTCTTCAGGTTTAGTACGACACTCAAGCAAAATCCAGCCAGGATAATCAATTTTCACAAATAAATCCATAAGTTGCTGATAAGGATAATCGCCAACATTAAGTTCACGAATATGGCAAGTATCACCAAACCTGTCTTTCACCGAATTAAAATTATACTCCAATCCTTGTCCATCCAAATCCTGATCGTTACAATTCCAACAAACCGTAGCCCCTTTATTTTCCACATATTCCATTATTTTTTTAATGTTGGGTACTTGCTGAGTCTCACGACCATGCACCTCTAACCTAAGCTGTTGCCCCATGTCAAGAGCATATTTCCCTAAGTCATTTAACGACTTACCAATTTGTTCCAAGGTTTTTTCTTTTGCAACTCCCTCTGGAAAACCATTGGGTTTTACTTTAACACCAGACCCACCGGTATCTTTACTTAAATGCAGCCATTTTTTAGTATTCTCAATAGCCGCTTTTACCTTTGCCGGATCTGCTGAATGATATTCTTCATTTGTTCCCATTCCAACAATCTCTATCGGGGAATCATCAAATTGTTTTTTTACTTCGGCACGTTGTGCAGCCGACATATCATAATTAACACCGTGTGCATGGTCAACCCTTAATTCAACACCTAAAATATTTGTTTCACTACAATTTTTAATTATTGTTGGAATATCCCAATCTTTACCCCAATTATACGTAACTAATCCCAATTTCATATTAGAACCAGGTGCATTCCCACATGAAGCAAATAAGCTACCTGGAATAGCTGTTGCACCCGCTATTATAGATAGATTGCGAATAAACTCTTTTCTTGTTTGATTTGATTTCATAATTATAAATATTGGTTTAGTAAAAAATTTAGTCTCTAAAGATATCAATCTAAAATAAAGGCTGCAATATCTCAGTTATGAAATTTGCTAAGTTTTTCTACTTTTGTGCCAAAATAAAATCAAGATAAAATGAAAGTAGCAGAAATACATACTTCAAAGGGAGTTATGAAAGTGAAGTTTTTTGAAGAAGATGCTCCTGGCACAGTTGCTAATTTTATAAAACTATCGGAATCGGGTTTTTACAATGGACTGACATTTCACAGGGTAATCCCCAATTTTGTTATTCAAGGTGGATGCCCTGATGGAACTGGTGCCGGCGGTCCTGGTTATTCGATAGATTGCGAATTAGACGGCAACAATCAATATCATGACAAAGGAGTTCTTTCTATGGCACACGCAGGAAAAAACACCGGTGGTTCTCAATTTTTTATTTGTCACAGCCGCCAAGGAACACAACATTTAGACCGCCACCATACTTGTTTTGGAATAGTTTATGAGGGTCTGGATATTGTTGATGACATTAGACAAGGCGACGAGATTGATAAAATTGTTGTTTCAGAAGCTTAAAGTTTGTTAAAAAAAATTGAGAGGGAAATGCCAATTGCATTTCCCTTTTTTTGTTTCGAATTGAAGAGGATTCAAATTTTTAATTTAAATTTCGAATCAATTAAACATTCCAAATGATTAAAGAGTTTCAATACACTTTTGAGGAGCTACTAATAGTTTCGGAAGACTTAACAGAGCTTTTGGGTTTTGAAGATGGAATTGTTCCGGAACCTTTCCCTGAAATTATTCAACAGGCAATTGACGACGCTCCACAATTTTGTGAAATAAAAGGCGGATATAAAGTTTTTAATTCAGTTAAAATTAATTTAAAAGAAGAGTCAATTCAAATTAAAGACCAGACTTTTTTTCCAACTAAAATTGTGACTACACAATTAAAGGAATCAACGTCAGCAGCACTATTTATTTGCACGGCTGGAGCGGAAATTACAAACCATGCAAACGAATTAATAGCACAAGGAGACCCAATGTTGGGATATATTTTTGATGTTATTGGCTCGGTAACCGTTGAAAAGGCCATTGGGAAAATTCAAAAAGAATTAGAGTTGGAACTTTTAAAATTGGGGATGAATATTTCAGATCGCTATTCGCCCGGATATTGCGAATGGGACGTGGCCGAACAACAATACCTGTTTCCGCTTATGCCCAAGAATTTTTGCGGAGTTTCATTGTCCGATTCATCTTTAATGAACCCAATAAAATCGGTGAGTGGAATTATCGGAATTGGGACAAATCTTCAACAAAAAGGTTACCAATGCCACTGGTGTACCGATAAAAATTGTATCTACGGTAGAATTAAACGTAAAAACAGGGCGTAAAAAAAAGGGTTGCATGTACAAACCCTTCTATCCGGATTAAAAAAATTGGCTAGAAATCCCAAAAAAATATTTTAATAGTCTTATTGCAAAAGAGCCCTGACTTTTGTTGAAATGTCTTTTCCATCAGCCTGACCAGCCAATTTTTTCGATGCCATTCCCATTACTTTTCCCATGTCTTTCATCGAAGAAGCACCGGTCTCCCCAATTATTGATTTTACAGCAGCAGTTAATTCTTCATCAGACATTTTTGCCGGAAGGTACCCTTCAAAAACGGCCACCTGAACCATCTCCTCTTCATACAAATCTTCACGGTTCTGTTCCTTGTAAATTGCAGCCGAATCATTTCCTTGTTTTGCAAGTTTTGCAATAATTTTTAAAGCCTCTTCGTCGCTAATTTCAGCATCAGCACTTGCTGCAGTTTTCGCTTCAAGCATAACCTTTTTAATATTACGAAGTGCTTGCAATTTCTCTTTTTCGCGAGCTTTCATTGCTGTTTTAATGTCGTCGTTTATTTGGTCGAATAGTGCCATAATAATTTATCTTTAGTCTACCTGATCGTGCAGGTAGGAATTTCTGTCTGAAATTTTATTATCTTTAGTTATTGAAAACCGAGATACTTTTTTTTTGTATTTCGGGTCATTCATTCGAATTTGCCGGCGTTTATATGCTGGTACATTTTCTAATTCATCCACATCTTCATCACTCATTTCTGAATAATCTGTGGCAACTTTTGGTTCCTCCGGTTGCACACGCTGTTTTGAAGTACTCGGATACATCGAATCAAATTCATTCTGCTCTTTTTTCTTCTCTTCACTAATATCAAACTCAAATGTTTTTTGACTTCTGGCAAATGAATCAGTTTTTATAGAATCGTCCTTTTTAACCTGATTATTCGGTTTTGTTTCATTTCCGCTTAACAGATGTTTTTCCTTTTCTGCATTTTTTACACCTTGCATTTCAAGAATACTATTTGTACTAAAACCAGTAGCAATAATTGTTACCGAAAGGTTTCCTTCCAACGATTCTTCCTTGCCATTTCCCCAAATAATGTCTGCATCAAAACCGGCCTTGTTCTGTACAAAATCAGTAATCTGACCTATTTCGGCCATTGTAACTTCGCTATTTCCAGAAGCAATATTTAGTAAAATATCTTTTGCTCCACGTATATCGTTATTATTCAATAAAGGCGAATTAAGTGCTTTTTCAATGGCCTCCATGCCTCGGTTCTCTCCATCGGCAATACCAGTTCCCATTACCGCCATTCCGCTGGTTCGCATTACTGTTTCCACATCGGCAAAATCCACATTAATATAACCGTGTACTGTAATAATTTCGGCGATTCCCTTTGCAGCAGTTGCCAACACATTATCGGCTTTTGCAAATGCTTCCGAAATTCCAAAATCACCATACATTTCGCGAATTCGTTCGTTGTTTATCACCAAAAGCGAATCAACATATTTTTCCAATTCAGCAATTCCTTCAGCTGCTTGTTTAATTCGTCTTCGCCCTTCGTTTTTAAAAGGAATAGTAACAATTCCAACTGTTAAAAACCCAGCTTCTTTACATGCTTGAGCGATTACTGGTGCTGCACCTGTTCCGGTTCCACCACCCATTCCGGCAGTTATAAAAACCATTTTTGTATTTTCTGAAAGCGCAGTTTTAACGTCTTCTATATTTTCGAGAGCCGATTCTTTTCCAACTTGCGGTTTATTTCCCGCGCCACGACCTTCTGTTAACGATGCACCCAACTGCACCCGATGCTGGATTGGGCTCGATTCCATTGCCTGCGCATCGGTATTACAAATAACAAAATCAACATCGCGAATCCCTTGTTCATACATGTGATTCACTGCATTTCCACCACCTCCACCAACTCCTATTACTTTTATTTCAGCACCTGGTTTTTTCTGAAATGTAAAGTCTGCCATATCTTGTATCATCTTCTTACTGTTTAAGGTTTTGGTATTAATCCATCGGTTGATCTTCTCCGTCGTCAAATAATTTTCCCAAGCCAAAATTTTTGAAAAACCAATTGTCTACATTCGACTCCGAAACTGGTTCATCAGTTTTCTCTTTTCTCTTTTCAGTTCGACTTTTTCGTCTTGTAAAAGAAGGTCTTTCTTTTACAACTTTTTCCTTTATAGTAAAAACTTCAGCCGCATCTTCCAATGGCTCCAACTCATTGGTATCTTCTTCTGTTTCGTTTAAAAAAGGACTTTCAAAAGTATCTTCAACAACCTCTTCTACCTGTTCTTTTTTTGGCTCCTTTTCTAATTCAAACATTTCCGGTTCAATTTTCGGTTGAAGTGTCTGATTAGGATTTTGCACAAATCCAGTGGCCAGAATAGTTACACTAACCTTGTCTCCCAAGGATTCATCGTAACCATTCCCCCAAATAATATCAGCCTCTTGCCCTGCCTTTTCCTGAAGGGTTTCTATTATTTCACCAATTTCACCAATTCTTATTTCTTCTTTCCCCGAAATAATATTCAACAATATATTTTTAGTTCCGAAAATGTCGTTACTATCTAACAACGGCGACTCCAATGCCTGGTTAACTGCATCCATTGCACGACCTTCGCCGGAAGAAAATCCGGTTCCCATAATAAACACTTTACTGTTGTGCATTACGGTGTGAACATCGGTGTAATCAATGTTTACATTTCCATGAATTGTAATAATTTCAGCAACACCTTTTACTGCCGTGGAAACAATATTATCGGCCATTTTAAAAGCTTGCCGGGCAGGCAAATCGCCATAAATATTCTGTAAACGTTGGTTGCTAATTACCAACATACTGTCAACAAAACCACCCAATTTTTTAATGCCTTCCATAGCCTGCCCGTAACGTTTTTTACCTTCAGAAGGTGAAGGAATAGTTACTACGGCAATGGTTAGAATATCTAATTCGCGGGCTAAACTTGCGATAACGGGCGCAGCACCCGTCCCGGTGCCTCCTCCCATTCCGGCCGTAATGAACAACATTTTCGTGTTATCCTTTAACACAGCTTTTATGTCTTCGTAATTCTCACGCGCCGACTCTTCTCCCATTTCTGGTTTATTACCTGCTCCCCGACCTTCAGTTAAAGTTACACCTAACTGAATTTTAATAGGAACAGGACTTGCTTCAAGCGCCTGCGAATCGGTATTACAAATTAGATAATCGACACCTTTTATTCCCTCTTCGTACATATGACTGACTGCATTGCAGCCACCTCCCCCAACGCCAACAACCTTAATTATTGAAGACGCCTTTTTTGGGAATTGAAAGTTTACTAATTCTTCTGTCATATCTTTCTATTTTAATTCAACTCAATATCTTCATTATCATCATCAACCATATCCAGCACGCCTTGCACCACTTTGTTTACAATAAACGACAAACCTCCATTTTCTTTCCTTTTTGCTTTTTTGCTTATTGCTCTTTCAGGAATTGCAATTTCGTTCACCAATAAATTCAACAATCCAATAGCAGTATAATTGTCTGGGTCTTGCGAAATTTCTTTTGCACCCTTTGGATTAAATGCCAAATTTGCTTTTCGTGCATCCATTCCGGTTCTAAATTTCACCAACGATTTAAAATTGTTCAAATTTGAAGTGCCACCTGTAATTACAATTCCAGCCCCCAATTGGTCAACAATTTCCGATTTTTCAATTTCAGCATTAACACTATCCATAATCTCCTCTAATCTGGCCTGAATAATAAATGCCAAACTCCTAAACGAAATTTCCTTTGGTTCCCAGCCATTGTGCCCCGGAATTGTTACCACTTTCTGGTCGTCGGCAAAATCTCCCAATGCATGACCATATTGAACCTTTAATTGTTCTGCCCATTTCAACAAAATGGAACAACCTTCTTTTATGTCTTTGGTAACCACATTTCCGCCAAAAGGAATTACAGCAGCATGAATTAACCTGGAATCATGAAAAATGGCCAGATTAGTTGTACCGGCGCCAATGTCCAGAACAATCGCTCCCATCTCCTTCTCTTCCTCGGTTAGAACCGCTTCTGCCGATGCCAGGGACGACAAAGTTATTTCACCCATTTCAATTCCAACCCGGTCGAAAACCCGATGAAGGTTTGCTAAATATTCGTCTGAAATAATAACCAGTTTGTAATTCGCAATTATTTCACGACCTGTAATTCCTACCGGATTCTGCTCGATTACCTCCCCATCAATTTCATAATAAGTTGGTATTACCTGAACGATTTCATAATGCTGTTCCAATTCAACTCTTTTGGCTTCGTTGTATAAATGGTCGATGTCGAATTTAGAAACTACACCTTCTTCCGAAGTAAATCGAGAGTCCTGGTAATCGATTGTTTTCATATGTTGCCCGGCATAGGCAACATTCACTTTAACTATCTCCTTGTCTAACTGCGATTCAAGTCGGGTTAACACTTGCTCAATACAATTGGCAGCTTCTTCTATATTATAGACTACGCCACGTCTTATACCTTTAGAAAGGACCTTTGAAATTCCACGAATCTCCAATTTCCCTAACTCATTTCGTTCACCTGCCAAGGCAACTATTTTTGATGTGCCAATATCTATAACAACCGAAAGACTACTTTTTGAAGCCATAATTATCTTCTTTTTGCTATTACCTGATTATTATATTTTAGACTAACCGTCTTGTATTTATTCCAATTATTTTTTGCCAGAACCTGCTCGTAAAATGCTTTCATTTTTTGTAGTTTTTTCTGGTAATCTTCTAAGTTCCCAAATTCAATTATGTGTTCGCCAACCAATGGCGTAAGCAACACTTCTCCATCTTTTTCAATATGAACCTGCTCAATTTGAGCTTGCCAGAATTCATCGTTTTCAATAAATAAGACAAAAGGCAACAGTTGTTCTTTTGCAAATTTTTCTGAAAAATATCCGGTGGTTGCCAGCACATTTGCTGTGTAATTCGATGAAATAGGAATTCTTCCGCCAAATTCATCCAGATAATAACTAGCAGTTTCAGACATAATTCTCACCACCGGTTCGCGGTGTTTTACTTTTACCGTCAAAACACCTTTATACGAACTACTATCTTTTGTAATTACTTTATAAACCTCAGCATTTAAAATGGCTTCATGCTTTTTAACCGCCTTTTCTATTATTTCTGAATTAATTTGAGTGAGCTTTTTATTCAAAATATCTTTGTCGGCAGCTTTCACCAATCGAATTAATTCGTCTTTATCCACCTGAATTAATTCGTTGCTACCGAAATCAATTTCAATGCTGCGGCAAACCACATCTTTACTTTCGAAAGAGGTAAATGCAAGCGTTCCGATAATAAAAATTACCAGCACCAAACCCCCTGCTATTTTCAACAACTTCCGAAACATTAACTTTTATTTTTAAAAATTTCCTCAATATTTTTTACCATTCTATCAATATCACCGGCTCCCATTGTTAGAACCACATCGCTATCTCTGGTTTGCAATATTTCCAGCGTCTCCTCTTTGCTAACCAAGTGTTTGTCTTCCAATTTCATTTGGTTAAAAATTATTTCGGACGAAACACCTTTCATTGGCTCTTCACGTGCCGGATACAAAGGGATAATTATTGCAGTATCCAACAGATCTAAACTTGCAGCAAACCCGGTTGAAAAATCTTTTGTTCGCGAATATAAATGTGGCTGGAAAATACCGGTTACTTTTCTTCCCGGATACAATGCTTTTACCGAAGAAATTACTGCTTTCAGCTCTTCGGGGTGGTGCGCATAATCGTCTATATAAACGTATTTTTCGTTTTTTAATCGAATATCAAATCGACGGGCAACTCCCTGGTAATTTTCCAGGCCAGCCTTAATTTCGTTTGCTGTTGCACCAGCCAACAATGCCAATGCCGAAGCACCAACCGCATTTTCAACATTTACCAAACCCGGATAATTTAACTTGCAGTTGGCAATTATTCCGTCGGGTGTTTTTAAATCGAACTGATAAAATCCGCCAGCAGTATTTAGCTGCAAATTAACCGTTGCAAAATCGGCATCTTCTTTTATTGAATATGAATATATTTCAGCTTCCGTTTTTCCGACAGCATCAAAATCAATTCCCTTTTTCACCACCAATTTACCATCGGGTTTTATTTGGGATATGAATTTTTCAAAGGACTCTACAATCTTTTCTTTGTTGCCATAAATATCTAAATGGTCGGCATCAACACTTGTAATTAACGCCAATTGCGGTTTCAAATGTAAAAACGACCTGTCAAATTCATCGGCTTCCACAACTATCCAGGGCGACTCGTTTTTGGGCAACAACAAGTTGCTTTCAAAATTCTTTGAAATACCGCCTAAAAACGCACCACAGCCGTTTGCAGTATTATTCAAAGTATTTGCAACTATGGTACTCACAGTTGTTTTTCCATGCGTTCCGGCCACGGCAACTCCACTTTTTTCGTTGCTAATTAAACCAAGTACTTTTGCACGCTTAAACAATCCAATCGGCTGTTCTTTAAACCATGCCAATTCTTTGTGTTCATCGGGCAAAGCAGGCGTGTAAACCGCTATTGTTTCTAATGGATTCCATTTTGTTGGAATATTTCGGATATCATCTTCAAAATGAATATCAATTCCTTCTGCCTGCAAATTGTCGGTGAGCACCGTTTGTGTGCGGTCGTAACCAGCCACGTTTAACCCGGTAAATTTAAAATAGCGAGCCAAAGCACTCATTCCTATTCCTCCAATTCCGAGAAAGTACACATTCTTTATATTTTGAAGACTCTTCATTCTTATACTAATTTTTCTACCTCGTCAACAATTGTATTTGTTGCTTCGGGTTTTGCCAGCATTTTTATTTTCTCCGACAGACTTTTACATTTTTCGGAATCGTTAACCACATCAAATGCAACCGGGAATAATTTATCATCCACCTCATTGTCGCGCACCATTAATGCAGCCTCATTATCTACCAAAGCCATTGCATTTTTTGTTTGGTGGTCTTCCGAAACATTTGAAGACGGAACTAAAATTGAAGGCATTCCAACCAAACACAATTCAGAAATTGTTCCAGCTCCAGCTCTTGAAATAACGACATCGGCAACAGAATACGCCAAATCCATTCTGGAAATAAACTTATGAATATGCAAATTCCCGGGCTTTTTGCCTTTCAATTTATTCTGAATTTCGTTGAAATAAAATGCTCCGGTTTGCCAAATTACATTCACTCCCGACTTTCTAATTTCATCTATATTATTCAATACCGAATTATTGATTGAACGCGCACCCAAACTTCCACCAACAACCAAAATTACTTTGTCACTTGCATTCAATTCGAAATATGCCAAGGCCTCTTTTTCGTTTGCCAATTTTTGAATTAAGTTGGCACGAACCGGATTTCCGGTAAGGATAATCTTCTCTTTCGGGAAAAAACGCTCCATTTTTTCATAGGCAACACAAATTGTATTTACGTTTTTACTCAACAACTTATTGGTAATTCCGGCATAGGAATTTTGTTCCTGAATTAAAGTTGGTACTTTCATTTTTGCCGCAGCTCTTAAAAGCGGGCCGCTTGCATAACCACCAACTCCAATTGCAATTTGCGGATTAAACTCCTTTACAATATCGCGAGCCAGCGATGCACTTTTCAACAAATTCGTAAAAAACCTAAAGATTTTCAAGCTGGGTTTACGAGGAAATCCCATTACCGGCAAACCAATAATTTTATATCCGGCAGCTGGAATTTTTTCCATTTCCATTCGTCCCAAAGCACCAACAAACAAAATCTCGCAATCGGGATTCCGCCTTTTAATTTCGTTGGCAATAGACAATGCCGGGAAAATATGCCCCCCGGTTCCACCTCCACTTAATATGACTCTTTCTAAATTCATTTCTCCATTTCATAATCTTCGTCAGGCGCATTAATCTGAACGGGTTGTTCTTCAATTTTATGGTCTTCCTGCGTTTGATGGCTCACACTTAAAATGCATCCAAATGCGATGGATGTAAAAAGCAGGGAAGTTCCTCCCAAACTCACCCACGGCAAGGGTTGCCCGGTTACGGGTAAAGCACCGCTGGAAACGCCAATATTTATCATGGCCTGATACACCAAAACCAAGGTTAATCCGATAACAACAAACGCCGGAAACGTTCGAGTGGATCGCCGGACAATCACCACTCCCCTAAAAAAGAAAATCAGGTAAAGGAATATTACTCCGGTGCCAAAAATTAGCCCATATTCTTCAACTATAATTGCAAAAATAAAATCGTTGTATGCCGCAGCCATGTAATTACTTACATCGGAATGGCCGGGTCCTTTTCCAAAAATACCACCCGAATAAATGGCCAATTTTGCATAATCAGCTTGTGTAATTCCTTTTTGAGAATTGGGATCGCCATTCACAAAACGGTCAATTCTCCCTTTTATAGTTTGAATCCGAGCAGGACTATTATCCCATTGGTCGGCAACTAAATAAATAAATGCTATCAAAGCAATTCCGGTTGCAACAACCAGCAGTAAGTATTTTATGGGAATGCGGCCAACAAACATCATGGTCATAATTGTAGCAAAAAGCAGCGCTGAAGTTGAGAAATCGGATACAAATATAAATGCACAAACTATTACTGTAAACAGAATAATTTTTTTGAACGCTGCAAATAAATCTTGTTTTGTATTTTGCTTTTTGCCCAATATTTTGGCAGTAAAAAGAATCAGTGATATTTTTGCCAATTCAGCAGGCTGGAAAGAGATGATCCCCAGATTAAGAGTCCGACCACTTCCACCAAGCATTCCTCCCATTTTCATAAAAAATGCAACAATTAATAATCCAATACTTGCGTACAACAGATAATTGGCGATAATCGAATAAAGTTTTACCGGAAAAACGTTCACCATCAACAATATAATACAAAAGCCGGAGCCAAGAAAAAATATCTGGCGAATAAGAACACGCAAGGTATTGCCCGATGCCACGCG